>JBBRWF010000412.1:0-4544 GCA_038249405.1 Anaerolineales bacterium | reverse complement strand
TACACCAGCGGGCACTTTCCAGGCTTTACCGAACCCGACCCTTCATATCATGGCCTGGTATATGCCAGCCTGTTGGGCGCCGGTTTGCCGCCTTTTGCCATCAAACTGCGCGTTCAAACCCTGCGGGATATCGGCGCGTCGCAATCCCCCTTCAACTCCTGGCAGACCATCCAGGGCATTGAAACCCTTTCCGTCCGGGTGGAACGCCACGTAGAGAATACCCAGGCAGTTGCTGAATACCTGGAGAAGCACCCGAAGGTCAGCTGGGTCAAGTACCCGGGTCTCAAGAGCCATCCCGACTACGAACGCGCGCAGCGCTACCTGCCCAAAGGCTCGGGTGCCATTCTCGGGTTTGGTATCAAGGGCGGAGCCGAAGCGGGCCGTAAGTTTATTGAGAGTCTGCAGCTTTTCAGCCACCTGGCCAATGTGGGCGATGCCAAATCGCTGGCAATTCACCCGGCGACCACCACTCACAGCCAGTTGAGCGCGCAGGAACAGATCTCCGCGGGCGTCAGCCCGGATTTCATTCGTCTGAGCATTGGCATTGAAGATATTGATGATATCTTGTGGGATCTCGGTCAAGCGCTGGACGCTTAAATACCGTATTTGCATACCAGTGGATAGGCGCTTTGAACCCTGTCCACTGGTATGCTTTGTGAGAATGGAGATAAAGTATGCCAGTAAAAATCCCCAATAGCTTACCGGCTCGTGCCGTTCTCGAGGCTGAAAATGTGTTTATCATGGGTGAGGAGCGCGCAGCGCACCAGGATATTCGCCCGCTGAAGGTTGCCATTCTAAATTTGATGCCTACCAAAATTGCTACAGAAACCCAACTTCTGCGCCTTTTAGGGAACTCATCGCTGCAGGTGGATGTGACTCTGCTGCATACTGCCACGCATGAAGCGCGAAACACAGATGCTGAACATCTTCTTAATCATTATGATAAATTCGAAGACGTGCGTCAGGAAAAATTTGACGGGTTGATCATTACCGGGGCGCCGGTGGAGCAAATGGATTTTGAAGATGTTGACTATTGGCCTGAACTGGTGGAAATTATGGACTGGGCCGAGACCAATGTCGAATCCATTTTCTATATTTGCTGGGGCGCTCAGGCAGGGCTTTATCACCGTTATGGTATCCCCAAGTATGCCTTGCCTGCCAAATTGTTTGGCGTTTTTGAGCATCGTACGCTGATACCAACAGAAAAGCTGTTGCGCGGATTTGATGATAATTTCATGGCTCCGCATTCGCGCCATACCGAAATTAGACGTACTGATCTGGAGAAAATACCCGATCTGCAGATTTTGGCTGAGTCTGACGAGGCTGGCGTGTACATTGTGGGTTCAAAAGATGGTCGTCACCTGTTTATCACCGGCCATTCAGAATACGACCCACTGACTTTGAAGGCCGAGTATGACCGCGATGTGAAAAAAGGGCTGCCGATCAACGTTCCAGGTAACTATTATCCGAACGATGATCCATCCAGAATGCCGCTGGTGCGCTGGCGCGGCCATGCCAATTTGTTGTACGCAAATTGGTTAAATTATTATGTTTACCAGGTCACTCCTTACGACCCCGGCCAGATTCCCAGTGGTTCGATTCACACCGATTTTTAATCGATACCGGCAGCGACCGGTTTAAGCCTGTCGAGCGGATCTGCGTTCCAGAAAAATTTCCAATACATGAAAACCGACAGCGAGTATAGAACAATTACACAGGCAAAAACCGGTCCAAAACCATAATTCACCTGCAGCCAGCCGCTGACGGACGGGCTGAATGCCCATCCGAAATTCCCGGCCATATTCACCAGGCTCGCCACAGTGGCGCGCGCATCTGGCTCCACATGTTCCATAACGAAAGTCTGGTAAACCGGGCCAGACATATTCATTAGCGAGAGCCGGGCGTAATGCGCCATGGCAGACATCCAGAATAGGGGGGCATAACCGAGCAGCATCAGGAAAGGGATCGAGATGCCCTGGGTGACAACAACCAGATGCGCTTTGCCAAATCTGTCGCCCAGTGGCGGTGCGATTAATAAACCAATGCCCATCGCCAGAGTGCCCCAGGCCAGCACATTCCCGATCACCGGGTCGGGTTGTTTGTGAACCACTCTAAAAAAGACATTCATAAAAGGCATGAAAAGTCCCGCCCCAATCGATGTAACCAGCATGGGGGCGATCAATTTGCTCAACATGATCGGGTGCTTTTTTGCAAACACAAACGGCGCAAACACATTCTGACTGCTCCCTGTGATTTTTGGCGTATTCAACCATAGCAGCGGGGTCAGGCCAATTAATGCAATCACCGCAATCACTGCCAACGCGCCCGCGTAAGCCAGGCTTTCAGTCGGTCCAACCCCTCGCAACTGACCCATCCAACCCGGTAAATATCCCCCCACAGAGTTCCCCAGTGAGGCAGCCGCCATTTGCAAACCTGAGCTCATGCTAAAGAGATAAGTGCGTTCTTCCTCGCCGGAGTTCTCCAGTAAAAACGGAGACATACTCACCGCGGAGAGACTTTGGGCCATCCCGATCAACGCGTTCATGGAGTAAAACGCCGCCGGTGTGGGGCTGATGACGGTTATTAGAATCCCTACGCTGACGGTTGCTCCGCCAAGCAGCAGGGATTTTTTCCGCCCCAGGCGGTCAGCCAGGTAGCCCATCGGGATTGCGCTGAGCAGGGCAGCCATACTCGTGGTGGTAATAAGTTGCCCGAGCATATTCTGGTCATAATTAAGGCTCAACACGTAAAAATTGGAGATTAATCGATAAACACCCAGCGCAGCGCCAGTAAGGATGGCGCTGCCAAGATATAGACGGGCATTGGGGTGGAAAGCGCGTATGCGCGCCAGGTAGATGGTCAATATGGATGAGTTTTTCATAAGGTTGTCAGAGAGGTTGTTTGTAATCCAAAGCTCCCGGCAGGTCAACTGACATTTGTTACCCTTTTTCAACGCTTTCTGCATGGAAAATATTCGTTGATTGGTTGGCTATAGCTTAATGGGTTAGAATGAGAATGCAGTTTTGTTCTTCAAGAAACCAAATGAACTGCCAGACGTATATTAATAACACGTACAACTCAACGTTTTGATTGGCATTGGAGGTATCAATGAACAACAAGTCTCCCCGAAGCATCATCCCGTCTCAGGGTGGAATTTTACAAGAATTAACTCTTCGTACAAAATTGATTTTTCGTTTAATTGGCGATCGGCGCGTCAGCCCCTGGGTAAAACTGATTCCAATTGCCGGTCTGATTTATTGGATTTCACCAGTCGACCTTATTATGGGAATTCCAGGCTTGGCTGCAGTCGATGATGTGGCGATTCTGTGGTTTGCCCATTACATGTTTATCGAGCTGTGCCCTCCGGAAGTTGTGCGCGAAATTACCAGCAGTCTTGTGATCAACAACAACATTGTGGATGATGTCAAAGCCCAGCCAGATGATATTGTGGATGGTGAGGCAACGGATGTCACCAACAAATAGGAGCAGAAATGTTCTCGATTCGGTTCTTTATCGTTATAACATTTCTGTGGTTGACCGCTTGTACGTCGAATATTCCTGAAATGCCAACCGCGCTGCCAGCCGGGTTGCCGACCCTGGTGGTATCTCAGGCAACCTCCGCACCCGCTTCCACAGTCACGCAACAGCCAGCCAACGCCACGCCCACTTCTCATTCTGTGGTGAGCAAGCCGCCTGTGGTATATGAGATGCCCAACCCCGCGGAAGTTCAGTGGGTGCAGGTCGCGAGCGGGGTGAATGCGCCTATAGATATTAAAAGCACCGGTGATGGTTCAGGCCGTTTGTTTATTGTGGAACAGCCAGGTCGTATTCGAATTTTGAAAGATAGCCAATTTTTGGAAACACTCTTTCTGGATATTACAGCACAGGTTGGCAACAACGGCTCTGAACAGGGGCTGCTGGGTCTGGCTTTTCACCCCAAATTTGCCGAAAACGGTTACTTCTTTGTCAACTATACGGATAAGGGCGGTAATACTCACATAGCGCGCTTTACAGCCAGCCAGGACAGCGCCAGTTCCGATAGTGAAAAGCAGATTCTTTTTGTGCAGCAACCTTTTCCCAATCACAATGGTGGCGTTCTGGCATTTGGACCTGATGGCTATCTTTATATTGGGCTGGGGGACGGTGGTTCTGCGGGTGACCCGAACGGCAACGCCCAGTCGGGCAATTCACTGCTCGGGAAGATCCTACGCATCGACGTGGACCACGGAGAACCATATGCCATCCCGGCTGATAATCCTTTTGCAACAAGTGGCGAAGTATATAAAGAAATCTGGGCCACCGGACTGAGAAACCCCTGGCGGTTTTCATTTGATAGCCTGACAGGTGACCTGTGGATTGGCGATGTGGGCCAAAATCTGTGGGAAGAAATTGATTTTGTTCCGGCTGGCACACCCGGCGGCCTGAACTTTGGCTGGAATAAAATGGAAGCCTCTCATGTTTATGCAGGCAGCAATCAGCCGCAATTCATAGCGCCCGTTGCCGAATATCCGCATGGGGCGGAATGTTCTGCTACGGGTGGGGTT
>JBBRWF010000411.1:0-4548 GCA_038249405.1 Anaerolineales bacterium | reverse complement strand
TAAATAAATGGGTAGAATGCGTTGACTGATTCTTGATGTCAAAGCTTGACATACTAAAACTCTGTTTTTTCAAACTTGATCAAAGCCACAAAAACGAAGGCTGCAATCCACAGGGTGGTGGCCACCAGTGAGGCAGGTCCCAATCCATTGGAGATTGCCTGACCCGTAGCGGTCAACCAGGCAACTTTCGGCAGCATCCAGGGCGTGACGTAAAATAGTGGCTTTATAAAGCCTCCCAGAATGCCTCCGCCCAAGATGGAACCCAATGCAATTCCCAGGATGGGGCCGCGATTGCTGAAAATAATGCCCAACATTAGTGTCATAGTGAGGTAGAAAAGGGTATGCATGGCTATGATCCCAACTGCGGTAAGGAAGGGCGCCAAAGGATACAGCGCATGGATGCGTAACGACAACATACCGTACACCAATGCCGAGGGTAGACCAACTAATAGCAACAGCAAAGGCGGCGCATTGGCGACAACTTTTGACAGAACGTAGGCGCGGCGGGTCACTGGCTTCGAAAGCAGCCATTCAGCCAGGCCGCTTTGTTTTTCGCCAATGATCAGGTCTTGGGTCAGAACAATCGTTCCGATGGCCAACATCGGGCCGCCAAACTCGAAGAAAACACTTAATCCAAGCGAAAGGACATAGGCAGCCAAACCACCGGCTTGCATAATTTCAGCTTCATCAGCATTGTTAACTTCGTCGTTGGGTGCGAAGAGCATGATCGCTGCCAGGCCGCAAAGCAACCCCGTCCATAACAAGGCATTTATCCACCAGCGGCGAGTGCCCCACCAGGCCTGGCTTTCCTTTTGGTACAGGTTGGCAAAGCCCCGCAGACCTTTTCTTTCATTCAAGCGTTGTAGTTCCACATTAGCGGACATTTTCATCTCCTTTGACGATTTCCATAAAAACTTCTTCCAGTTCATATTTTTTACGGTTAAACTCAGCCACGGTCACAGCAGGGTCGGCCAGCAAATATCGCAGCAAGTCTTTTTCAGCGGCTGCCTCGTCGCTCACACTGACCTGCCAGATGCTTGTTCCGTTGTGTGGAGCCATTGTCGTTCGCACCACCCAGGGCAACTCTGCCAGTCGCTCCCCCAGCCCACGCGAGTTTCCCTTCAGGGCTACGTTGTAGACCGCGCCTTCCTTGCTGTTCAGGATTTGTTCAATCGGGCCACTGGTAACTAATTTCCCGCGGTTCAAAATAGCAACCGAGTCGCTGACTCGCTGGACATCATCCAGAATATGGGTGGAGAAAAAAATTGTGGTGTGCTTACGCAAGCGTGCCATCACATCCAAAACCGCCTGGCGCCCCAACGGGTCGAGCGCCGAAGCCGGTTCATCCAGAATGAGAAGATCAGGATAATTCACCTGAGCCTGGGCTATCCCCAGACGCTGCTTCTCGCCGCCCGAAAAACCCTTGATCGGTCGATCGGCTTTCTCAGTCAACCCCACAAGCTCCAGCATTTCGTCGCAACGTGCCCGAATTTTGGACTGAGGACCACTAAAGAAAAACCTGGCGGTAAAGAAAAGATTTTCACGGGCAGTCATGTGGTCAATAAAACGGGGTTGTTGGGGCAAATAGCCCACTCGCTCCCGAATGGCAACACTTTCGGTTACGATGTCATATCCAAAGATAGCGCCTGTGCCAACTGTAGGATGAGCCAGACCCAGAAGGATTTTCATCAGCGTGGTCTTGCCCGCACCATTCGGACCTAGGAAGCCAAAAATGGAGTGTCGCGGCACTTGCAAATTCACATTCTGGAGCGCTTGCGCACCCGCAAAAGATTTGCCCAGCCCATTGGTTTCGATTACAAATTTTTCAGATTGGTTCATGTTTTCTCCTGCTTTTATTTGTGCGCTGTTAGACATAAACACGACAGTACACAAATTCCAGTTAGTGAATGGATGCAATTAGGGCTTCGAGCGTTTCAAGATTCCAGGCTGCCACCGGGGTGGAAAAAACCAACAGGGCGGGGCCGCTATTACCTTTGAATGCGACCATAGCCTGGCGATACGATTCTCCGTCACCATTAGCGCCTTCGCTCAGAATCAGGATCGTCTGTTCCCCGCGTACGCTGATGGGACGGGTTTCGATGACAGTCATCCCGGCTTCTGGATCGTATTCGCCAGGGATGATGTCTTTCATCGCCTGCAAAAGTTTCTCGGTGTCGGCGGCATCTTGCGATTGAACCAGGTACAGATGGGTGGATCCTTTACCGGGGGCGTACGAGACGAGCGTATAAACGTCGAAGCTGGCGGTAAATTCAGGGCTGTATCCGGCGGGCAGTTCGAAGTCGGCGATTTCGGCAGCGATAGCAGTGACCTTATCCTGACCTGTGTTGAGGTTGATGTTCACGCCGCAGGCAGCCAGCAGAAAGAACAGCAGAGCGAAGCAAATAGTCTTAGTTTTCATGGGATTCTCCTTTTCCATATAAACTTGATTGGTTACGAGTACTGCTAAAGTGTATGTCGTGTTGTGGAAATTGTCCCCTATCCAGAGATAGGTTGTCAGGGTAGGTTAAATAAAAAGAGCCGTTTTCACGGCTGGCTCAGTCCAAGCAAATCTTTTACTGTCTTATGTTCACGATGTAGTAACCAAACCACAATCGCGCCAAAGATAAATGTGGATGAAGAGGTCTCAATCATGTGACTCAGTCTTACACTTGCAATGGGCAGTAGTGGATTAGCCAAGATATGCCCAATATTTTGCGGAACGCTGAAAAGCATCCCAACCAGGAGAGCTGTCCACCATGGATTTACCCTGGAGCCACGAATGATTGGAAGTGCACATAGTACCCATATCAAAGCGCGCAGGATCTGGAAAGGGAATAATGCAGGGTCATGGAGTATGGTTTTAGCTGTGTGTATGAAGAAAGGCAGGGATTCTCCCGGCTGACCGTAAAAACGCGCGCAACTCAGGGTTCTGCCAGGCAATAAAATAGCCTTCTCCCCAATATAGTCCAAGATAAACGACTGAAACACCAGTCAGTTTTCAAACCCACTGTTGAACAGGCATAATGAGCGCCAGATTGGAAGAAGTATCTGCTGTGTACCGGCTTTTACTCAAACCTCATACAGCTAAGGGAACAAACAGAAAGGCAGTTGGAATGCCCATCAAGAATAGACGCAGCAGCAATTGCGAACTAACAGTAATACTAGAAAGGAAGTACCAGGTCTCAATCTGCATCACAAAAGTGACTGCCCCGTAGTAAGCCAGCGCTATTGCAATCGCAAGTTTCCAACTACCCCATCGGGATGTTAGGATCAGAGCCGAAATGATAAATACATTAGCAAGCACAATGGCTAACAGACCGCTTGTTTCTGACACCAACCCCGGCTCCGATGTTGTATTGACGGGCATTACACCTGTCAAAGCCATGGAACCAACTATGAAAAGTACAGTGAATAAAAAGCACAAATGGTAAAACGAGAAATCCATTTGAAAAACGATTTGATAGCATTCATTCTCTTTTTCTCCTTTGGATACTTTGTCTTAGAGCGATTAGCCAAATAATTGATGCGTTGGCTTGCAAAACGTAATCCTTGTCAAACCACCCGCTCAGAACTTGGATTGAGTTTTTCGAACACGGCGCCGGGCTTTCTTTCTATGTTCATCACGACTGGATTGAAAAGACCCGCCAGTCCCATCAGAACGCAGAGCGACCCACCGAGCAGAAACCAGACTTGAATCCCCTGAATCCGGGTCAGGTGTTCGACGGGAACCATCAGTGAAGTAGAAGCGCTCATGGCGTTGCTGTGGAATGCGCCAGCCAGCGAGCGGACGAACATCACCACGTAAATATGCCAGACCTGGACGACATCCAACACAAACAAAAACACGAGGACGATGGTTGCCAGTGCCACGATGCTGTCAGCGATTAGCATGATCGAGCGTCGATTCCAGCGATCTACCAACGTGCCGACGAAGGGTCCCAAAATAACATTGGGCAGCATTCCGACGAGGGTGGCGGTTGCCAGCACTGTCGCCGAGCCTGTCTGGACGGTCAGATACCAGATTAGCGCGAACTGCACCAGTTGACTGCCGAGGATCGAGAGTGCCTGTCCGCTCCAGATGGTGAAGAAGGTGGATTTCCAGGGTCTGTTATCGTTGATTGAAAATTGTGTTGCCATGTGAATTCCTTATTTGCCTGTCTTTTCATTTTCTATTACCACTGCAGCAATAAACCAGCCGATAAAAGCACCGCCCAGCGCGCCAACCCCCACACCAAGAAGCGGGTTTTCAAACGGGGCTCCAAAAAAGATGCCAAATGTGCCGCCGACGAGTAGTCCGAGCAAGATGAATAAACCAAATTTTTTGTTCATGATTTTCTCCTTGTGAACGTGTTTTGATTACCGTCATACTTTATGCTCGAAGGCAGGGTTTGTCCCCTGTCCTGTAAGCGGCCGAACAAAATGGTGGAGTAGGGCTGTAATAATTAATTATATTGCAGGGTATATGAAAACAGGCTCCAGTTCGGAGCCTTTTTTCATTGGGCGGGGACATCAAGCATGTTCTAATTCGGCAACCTCTTTGCGGATCAC
>JBBRWF010000410.1:0-4548 GCA_038249405.1 Anaerolineales bacterium | reverse complement strand
GGACCCGGAGCTGACAGCGCAAATATGGGGCACAGCCAAAAATCTTGGTTACGAAGGCGCATTTATTCCTGAATATAAGCACAGAGTGCTGGATGATCACATACCGTTCATCGAAAAAGGCTTGCGTGCGGTCGATATTATTGATCTCGATTACAAATATTGGCACACAACGCAAGATACTCCAGACAAAGTCTCAGCGAAGAGTCTTGAAATCGTAGGCAGCACACTTTTAAACTGGCTTCAAAACTACAAGCAATGAGCGCAACGGAAATTTGCAACGAGAAGTAAATTATTTATGACACCACTTCGCGTTAAACTATTGGCATGCATGAGCTAGAGTCTTTCGCAAGCATTCGACTAACCCTGCAAAACCGCGCCGCTCTTCGCCTGGCGCAGGGCACACTTGTGCGCCAGGACTTCCAGCAGGAAGTAGCCCGCTTTTATGATCTTTTCGAACAGGCGCTTTCGACTGGTGACCCAACGCATCTGGATCCATTACTGCGTGATTGGACATCAGCCCGCACGGAAACCGAACTTGAGGTGGGTGAGCGCAACGTTACCGCATTATTAAAACAACTCATAACAATTTCTCACGAAACAGCGCGTGAAAAATTAAACCCGGAAGCTGCCCTGGATTTAATTGGGGCACTGATGCCCTTTTATCTTCACAGCATTGAACGCGTTACAACTTTTGAAAATGAAAGCCGCATAACCTACATCACAAATGACCTGCGTGCGCTGCAAACAAAAGTTGAAAGGCTGGATCGCACCAAATCCAATTTCACATCGGTTGCCGCGCATGAGTTCAAAACTCCGCTGACGCTGGTGGAAGGTTATTCTTCCATGCTAAGTGATGTAATTCCAGCGGATGCAGAACATATGCAGTCATTGTTAAAAGGTATCCACAACGGCATTTACCGCCTGCGCGAGCTGGTGGATGACATGATCGACGTGTCCCTTTTAGATAACAACCAGATGACCTTTAATTTTCAACCTGTCTGGCCGAACCGCATATTGAACCTGTTAAAAACAGAATTCCAGGCTGCGCTGCAAACCAGGCAACAGGTTATGGAAATCCGGCCATTCGATGGCTCCAACGAGCATATCTTTTGTGATCCGGAGCGCATCTACCAGGCATTTAGAAACGTGATCAGCAATGCCATTAAATACACACCGAACGATGGCAGCATCACCGTAGATGGAAGGTCTCTACCGGGTTTCGTAGAGGTAACCATAACCGACACAGGCATCGGCGTGGCTGCTGAAAACCAGGATGCAATATTTGAGAAATTCGGGCAACAGGGCAATGTCTCACTACATTCCAGTGGTAAAACAAAATTCAAAGGCGGCGGGCCGGGTCTGGGTTTGCCCATCGCCAAAGGCATCATCGAGGCTCACGGCGGCACAATTTGGGTCGAATCACAGGATTGTGATGAAGTGAGCTGTCCCGGCTCAACTTTCCACATCTTACTCCCAACGCGCGCCCTGCCCAGCGACCCTAACCTGGCAAATTTCCTGAACACGCCCGACATTCCAACAGACGAAAACAACGAATTAAATGATCAAAAATGATTGTGGTATTATTAAACCGGTGGGATAAACCACCGGTTTTTTTTACTATTACGGGAGCAGGCACCATGATTCGCTAAGCTTTTTGTTGAGCAAACTTCATTCTTTTTATCAGGCACGCTGTGCAAACGGTCGTTGCCGAACAGCTATACAACTTATGATCCTGGCAGGGTCAATAAGAAAATATTCCCATAATCTTAGAAACCGAAACCACACCTATGTCTAAAAAATCTTCTGAACCAACCACCCTCCCCCGCGAGCGGGCATTTCTAGTGGGGGCTGAAGTTTATCAAGAAGCGAAGTTACTTTCGCTGGAAGATTCTCTCATCGAATTAGCCTTACTCGCGGATACAGCCGGTCTGGAGGTGGTCGGCGAATTAACCCAAAAAATGGACCGCGCCCATCCCCAGACCTATATTGGCTCTGGCAAAGTGGAAGAGCTGAAAATCCTTTGCGAAGAGACCCTGGCAACCGTCGTTGTATTTGACAACGAACTTAACCCTCGGCATCAACGCGAGCTGGAAGAACTGCTTGCCCCCAAAGTGCGCATCATGGATCGCACCGGCCTGATTCTGGATATATTCGCGCAACATGCAAATACCGCCGAAGGCATCCTGCAGGTCGAGCTGGCTCAATACCAATATTATCTGCCGCGCCTCACACGCCAGTGGACCCATCTTGCACGCCAGGGCGGCGGCGGCGGCGGTCGTTCTGGGGGTGTTGGGGGCGTTGGCTTGCGCGGTCCTGGCGAAACTCAGCTGGAAGTCGACCGGCGCCAGATACGCACGAAAATAGCCCACCTGAAGCTCGAACTGATCAAAGTCAGCGAACACCGCCAGCGGTATCGCGCCCAGCGAAAACGCTCCAAAATTCCAACCATCGCGCTGGTTGGCTACACCAATGCGGGCAAGTCTACCCTGCTAAATCGCATCGCGCGCTCAGATGTCTACACCGCCAATCAACTCTTCGCAACCCTTGACCCTACCACCAGACGGGTGGAACTGCCAGGCGGTTACAATGGCTTATTCACAGATACTGTAGGTTTCATCCAAAAGCTGCCAACAACGCTTGTAGAAGCCTTCCACGCTACTCTGGAGGAGATCACAGAATCGGAGCTATTGCTGCACGTGGTAGACATCTCCCACCCGAATGCCCTGGCCCAGTACACATCTGTTAAAGAGACACTAAAAAAGATAGGCGCAGAGCATATCCCTGTCATTACGGCCTTGAATAAAATTGATCAGTTAAATGACCCGGACGCAGCTCGCGCAATTCTCACACAATATCCTCAGGCTGTTGCAATTTCTGCCAGCCAGGGCACCGGTCTACCTGATTTAATTCAGATGATCAAAGAGCAGCTTTACGAGACCTTTACCCAGATCAAAGTCTTTTTGCCCTACCAGCAAGGTAATTTGATTTCAGTATTCCATGAATCAGGTCAAATCGACCGGATAGAACATACCCGGGGTGGGGTCATGATCCAGGGCCGCATCCCTGGCCGGCTTGCAGCTCAATTCAATGAATGGGTCGCAAATCATCCGTCCAAAGAACTAGAGGCAGAAATATGATCATCTGGTTGTCAAATTTTCTTGACCATTTTTCTAATTTTCTCGCCACCCGCAAAGGTTTACTACCCATCGTTGGCCTGGGTTTCGTATTTCTAAACTTTATCCTGGTCAGCCTTGTTCCCGATTGGTTTTTCTCGCGCACCAATTTACTTCTGCATCTGGGCATCATCATCGCCATCATCGGCCAAATGCTTGCCTGGGTCCTCTAAAACAAAAAGCTGGCGAAAGCAGGTAGTACTACCTGCGTTTCGTCAGCTTTTTATTAACCCAAATCCACTTTTTAGGAGCACACATGTCCACTCAACAAATTCCTCACTGGGATCTAGCGAATGTCTTCCCATCTCTCGAATCAAAACAGTTTGAAACAGCAGTTGATGAGTTCAAAAAACAAATCAGCGACATGGAATTCTTCTTTAAAGAAAAAGTAGGCGCTTCCGGCCCGCAAACACCTGTTAATGAGCTGGCTGAAGCTGCCGGAGAAACTATCGACCGCTTTAATGACCTGTACAACCAGGGCATTACAATTCATGCATACATTTCATCTTTTATTACCACAAACTCGCGCGATAAATCTGCAAACAAAAAGCTCTCGGAATTTGAACAGGTGATCGTTCGTTTGCAAAATTTATCAACACAGTTCAAGGCCTGGGCAGGCAAACTTGCTCCGGTGTTGGATGCTGTCATTAACGCAAATCCATCGGCCAAAGCACATGCTTTTGCTCTCAAAGAAGCTGCAGAACAATCCAAATACATGATGAGCGCAGCAGAGGAATCTCTTGCGGCAGAACTCAATTTAAGCGGCGCCAGTGCCTGGGGAAAACTGCAAGGGACAATTACTTCGCAGCTCGGTGTAGATTTTGAATTAAACGGGCAGACCCAAAGACTACCCATGCCTGCCGTGATCAACCTGCACTCCCATCCTGATGAATCCGTGCGCCGCCGGGCCTACGAAGCGGAAATGAGTGCGTGGAAAAGCATCGAAGAGCCGCTGGCGGCTGCCATGAACGGCATCAAAGGCACCACCAACACACTTAACCAGCGCCGCGGGCGCAGCGATGCGCTGCATTCTGCCATCGACGGCGCGCGCATTGACCGGCCCACACTGGATGCGATGCTTTCGGCCATGCAAGAATCATTTCCGGCTTTCCGCCGTTATTTCAAAGCCAAAGCTAAACGGCTTGGCAAGGAAAATCTTGCCTGGTGGAATCTTTACGCACCCGTTGGTTCATCCAATAAAAGTTACTCCTGGGATGAAGCCCGTGATTTCATTCTGGAGCATTTCAGACAGTTTTCTCCAGACCTGGCCGATATGGCTCAGCGAGCCTTTCAAAACAACTGGATAGATGCCGAACAGCGGGATGGAAAACGGGGCGGCGCATTTTGCATGGGCGTTCCAGCAGTGCAAGAGAGC
>JBBRWF010000409.1:0-4550 GCA_038249405.1 Anaerolineales bacterium | reverse complement strand
GTATAGACGTTGGAACAAGGTTGTGTTTCGGAGAATGCCGTAACAACGCCGTTTCGTAGTTTTGATCTTGTTGTTCAGACCTTCGACAAAACCGCTGTTCAAATGACCAGCGAAGTAATTCGCGATTTTGTCGAGCCAATTATCGAGTGTGGTCAAGAATAGGGGTGTTCCCTATTAGAACTAGATTTTGGTACTCTTGGGTAAAACTTGGAGAGCTGAAGCCATGATACCTGAAATTCGTGATGAGCGCCAACAACGTGCTCTGACTGGAGTACCGACAGAGAAAATCTCAACATTTTGGTGCACGCCTTTCGTAACCGTAAATCTAATATGGAAGATACTTTCATCTCATAAGGTGCTGGCCTTTGGAACTTCCTCCTGCTTTAACACTATTCAGGAACAACTCTAATGATTATCTTCTTGCAGGACGCCTGAAATGCGCATGCAACCTGACCAGGCGGGCACGTACCTCGACCAAGCGCCGCAACCAGAAGGGGGAGCAAGTTGAACGCAAAACCCCGATGGGAACGTGTTTCTGCCCCCAACTCCATCGAGAACTCAGACCGTGTACCTGCCCAAAGTCGGTAAGCGCCAAACGCGCTGAGGCTCAAGTCTCGGCAAAGTTATCCGAATTCATTATGAACCCGGCTTATTTGATGACTCAGGCGAAGGTCCTGATGGATAAATTGCAGGCGGATTATGCTCAGTCGCAGCGGGATTTACGGCAAGTGAGGCAAGAACTTGAAGCGCTTGCATTAGGCCGCTACGAATTTATTACCCGGGCGCGCAAGGCATTGATGAATGACACGGATTTTGGTGGGCAAATAGCTGAGTTTACAGAAAAAGAAGTGGACTTGCAACGCAGGCTGGCAGCCATCGAACAAGATCTGCAACTCTGTGCGGATGTCAGTTTGGAAACATAGGTCAGTACTTACCTGGCTGATTTGCAGGCAGGGATGGAAGCCTTGAATGGCACACTGCCCCAAACACCCGATGAACGACGCCAACTCTTTTTGTTGAAGAAGAAAATGGTGGATCTGTTTTTGATCGAAGCGACCATTGATGAGAATCGGGAAATACACATAAAAGTTCGCATTGGCGCAAACGATGTTTCCTACAAACCAGATTGTTGCGATTTTGTAGCTGCCGGCGTGATAGATCAGTTCACATCCTGATCTCACAGTTTGTTATATTGGAGCACCACGGACACTCTCGATGGGTTGTCCGTGGTGCTTTTATTTGACATAATCAACGAAAATTTATGGTTTGGGTAAGTGCGGTATCCTTGTTTACGGGAGTTGTTGTCCAATTCTGAAGATGACCACTCCACAATATATGTTGTTTTGGCTGTTTTGTCCTGAATTGGGAATAATTGGCGCTTGGATAGGGGAAAATGGCCGAATTCAGCAAATAAAAACCCCGCTATTGGCGGGGTCCGTGTTATTTTCTGCTATTTTACCAATATTTGGGGGTCAAACTAACGTTGGTATTCTTGTTGGCCTGAACTTATACCCGTATCCCAGATATGCACCGCCGGGGAATTATTACGGTGACTTTGTAATGAAAAAGTGAAAATTAAAATACTCTGGGTTGGCTGATTTGTTTGGGCAAGGCTGATGCTTTTTCTTTCAGCCACTCGGCCAGGTTTAGATGCTCTTCCACTAATGACATGTTTGTCATTAGTGGGCCGGGGGGCGCTTTAACGTCCCGTGCGGTCTATGAACGGAAATGGGGCAAAAGTTTACCGTCATCTGGCATTTAATCATGTTTCAACGCAAATATCGGGATAACCCGGTCAGCATAGGTCAATCCAAAAGACTACCGGGGTCTTCGGCCAAGGTTTTTAGTGGGATTGCCCGAATATTGTCGGTCAATGGGTAAGCATGCGGGCCGGGATAGATCACCAGCAATTTAGCTAATTCCAGGTCGGTGAGCGCCGCGCGCATGGATGGTGTCAGCCGCGGGGCGTCCACACGTTTGCATTCTATCCCAATGCGTTTGCCATCCTTGATGATGAGCAGGTCGAGTTCCGCCCCAGAATGGGTGCCCCAAAAATAAGTTTCATCTGGATTGGTAGCCTTGATGACTTCTTCAATGACATACCCTTCCCAGGATGCGCCGCTGCGCGGGTGCAGGAGCAGTTCCTGTTCGGTGCGAATCCCCAGTAAATAGTGAAGCAGCCCGGTATCGCGAATATATACTTTCGGAGATTTGACCTGCCGTTTGCCCAGGTTGGCATACCAGGGTTGCAGCAGCTGTACCATGAATAAATCCTGCAATAAGTCAATATAACGACGGGCTGTCGTTTCGCCAACATTCAAAGTGCGGGCAGCTTCAGCGACATTCCAAACCTGGGCATGATAATGCGCCAGCAAACTCCAAAAACGAAACAGGCTGGTAGACGGAATATTGAACCCGAACTGGGGAATGTCGCGTTCTAAAAAGGTGCGCACAAAATCTTTGCGCCATTCTACGCTGGCATTTTCTGTGGGGGCAGTGAATGAGAGTGGGTAGCCGCCGCGCCGCCACAGCAGGTTTTGTGCGTTTGCCCCTACTTCGTCCAGGCTGAACCCGCTCATATTGACTATGGAAATACGTCCTGCCAGTGATTCGGATGACTGGCGTAGCAATTCTGGCGAGGCGCTGCCCAGAATCAGGAAACGAGCCGATAGTGGAGCGCGGTCAGCCAGCACGCGCAGAACAGGGAAAAGTTCTGGCCTGCGCTGGATTTCATCGATCACGACCAGACCTTGTAAATCCTGCAGGGCGGTCATTGGTTGGTCGAGGCGCGCCAAGCTGAAGGGATCTTCCAGATCAAAGTAGTTTGGCGATGTGGGGGGGACGAATTGCCTGGCTAGGGTGGTCTTGCCGCACTGCCGAGGCCCGATCAGCGCTACGACTCGATTATTTTCTAGTCTATACTGGATCATGTTTTGTAACGCGATTCTAGAGATCATAATAAGTATAATACCACGATAATCCACCTTTTCGAGGTGGATTATCGTGGTATTATGGAGATATACTGAATTGATACAAATGCTGCGCTCAGGGTTCTACGATATGGAAGTGCGTTTGGCCTGATTTTTAGTTCAGTTAAGCCATTGAGTAGCTTGATTTATCCACGAACTGACCAACAGATGGAAAAATCATGGTGATAAGATGAGTGAATACCAGTACTACGAATGGCAAACCATTGACCGGCCGCTCAGCCCCAACGAGCGCAAAGCCGTTTCCTTGCTTTCCAGTCACATGGAAACGGTCACCTCTACCCTGGCAATTGTCTCTTACTCCTGGGGAGATTTCAAGCACGATCCACGCCAAGTGCTGCGACAGTATTTCGACGCCCATCTCTACCTGGCGAATTGGGGTACGCGCAGTCTCTTATTCCGTTTCCCAAAAGCAGTGATTGACCCGCAGGCCATTGAGCCTTACTGCCGGGAAGATTTTCTCACCATCAAATTGGAGGGCGATTATTACATTCTTGAATTTTCGTTGGATGAAGAAGAGCCTGGAGACGAATGGCTGGAAGCCTCAGGCGACCTTGGCAAACTGATCCCCCTCCGCGAGCAAATCATACAGGGCGATTACCGTGTCATCTACCTGAGCTGGCTAAAAGCCGTCTCTCTCCAAGACCCGGAAGAAGACAATTCTGAAACGGAGCCGCCCATTCCAGCCGGACTGGGCAAACTGAATAGCAGCCTGCAGGCCTTTATCGAGTTCTTTGATCTGGATGAACACCTGGTCAAAGCCGCGGCCAAAGCCAGCCCGGAAGTTAAGCCCGCATCCAGCGCTCCGCTGGAAAAAGCGCTGCTACAGCTAACCCACCAGGAATGTGTCGACTTTCTGCGCCAGGTGTTGAACAATGAGCCGCGAGTGCGCATCGCTCTGCAAAAGCGACTCGAACAACTGGCAGGGACACAACCCGCAATCGCGGCCAATAGTCAGCGCCAAACCGCGAATTTGTTCAAAGAAGCCGAACGCCTGGAGCAGGAAGATCTGCGCAAGCGAAAAGCCGAAGCCGAGCAGAAACGCATTCAGGGACTGCTTGATCTGGCCGGAAAGGAGGAAGCCATCTGGCGCTGAGTTGAAAGCCTGATCGGGCAAAAGCAGGCCGGACCCTATGACGAAGCCACGCAACTGCTGGTCAGCCTGCGCGAGTTGGCTATCTACCAGTACCGGCTGCCCAAATTTCAGGAACGTCTTTTGGTCATCAAAGAGCACTACAGCAATCGTCCGGCTTTGATGCAAAGGTTCAAGCGCGCCGGGTTGTGAAACCAGGCTGCTACGTATTTGGACTCGATAATAGATTAAAAATCAACCAGACAGGGAAGTTGCCGTGCCTAAAAAACGACCCCGACTCGGAAACCTGCCCCCGCTCTATAACTTCTTTCTCAACCCATATGCGGATGCCCGTTTTAGCCGTTGTCCGCAATGTGAAGGGAAAACCGGGCAAAAGAAGGTGCCTCTGCTAATCCATGTTGATCCGCATTATCCCGTCAATCTCAATTACACCTGTCGTTATTGCGCCAAATGCGATATTCTGATTGCCC
>JBBRWF010000408.1:0-4556 GCA_038249405.1 Anaerolineales bacterium | reverse complement strand
CAGATCAGCCAGAAGGCGGAAGGCTATGGGATGGCCAATGAGCGCGTGGACGGTATGGATGTGCTGGCGGTGTACAAAGCCTCTCAGAAGGCATTGGAGTTTGTGCGCAGCAAGTCTGAACCTTTCCTTTTGGAAATTATGACCTATCGTTTCCGCGGTCATTCTATGGGCGATCCCGAACGCTACCGCAAACAGGCTGAAGTAAAAAAATGGGAAGAGAGTGACCCGATTGGCCTGTACCGTGCCAATCTGGTGAAGCAGAAAATTTCCGAAGCCAGGTTGGATGAAATCGAGGCCGGGGTTGATCTGGAAATTGCCAAAGCGGTGGAATTTGCCGAAGCCAGCCCTGAGCCTGGTATGGATGAACTTTTCAAAGATATTTATGCAGATGTGGATTAAGGAACGACATGGCTAAAATTACGATGCGTGAAGCAATTTCCCAGGCGTTGATGGAGGAAATGGATCGCGATCCATCCGTCTTTATTATGGGCGAAGAAGTAGGCGTTTGGGGCGGTTCTTATGCTGTTACCAAAGGTTTTTATGATAAATATGGCCCTCGGCGTGTAAAAGATACCCCGATTGCTGAAAATGCCATTTTGGGCGGCGCGATTGGCGCGGCCATGGTTGGGCAGCGTCCGGTTGCCGAATTAATGACGATCAACTTTGCTTTCTCTGCCATGGATTACATTGTTAACCAGGCAGCCAAGCTGCACTATATGTTTGCCGGGCAGTTTACTCTGCCGCTTGTTATTCGCGCTGTGGGCGGCGGCGGCCGGCAGCTGGGCGCAACCCACTCGCAGACACCGGATGCCATATTTGCGCATTTCCCCGGCCTGAAAGTGATTGCACCTGGCACTCCGGCTGATGCAAAGGGCCTGTTAAAGGCGGCGATCCGCTCGAACGATCCCGTGCTTTTTATTGAACATGCCACCATGTACCAGACGCGCGGCGAAGTGCCGGATGGGGATGTGCTCATCCCGATTGGTAAATCCAAGGTTCAGCGCGTTGGTTCCCACGTTACCGTGGTGACCTATTCCAAAGGTCTGGAGCTTTCGATGAAAGCCGCGGAAGAGCTTGCGAAAGAAGGCATTGAGGTTGAGGTGGTTGACTTGCGCTGTTTGCGCCCGTTGGACATGGAGCCTGTGATCGAGTCATTCAAAAAGACCAATCATGCCGTGGTGGTCGAAGAAGGCTGGAAGTCGTATGGCGTGGGCAGCGAAATTGTTGCGCGCATTTACGAAGAAGCTTTTGACTACCTGGATGCCCCGGTCAAACGAGTTGCCCAGAAAGAAGTACCGCTCCCTTATAATCGCACGCTGGAACAGGCTGCCCTGCCTCAAGTTGAGGATGTCGTTGCGGCAGTCAAGGAGGTATTGAGATAATGGCTGAGACAATTTCCATGCCCAAACTTGGGTTTGATATGCGTGAAGGTGTTTTGGTGCGCTGGGTTAAGAACGAAGGCGAGACCATCAGCAAGGGCGATGTCCTGGCTGAAATTGAGACTGATAAGGCCACCGTGGAGGTTGAGTCTTCGGCCAGCGGGGTGGTGCGCAAGCTGCTTGCCAGTAAGGGCGATTCGGTTCCGGTTGGCTCAGCAATAGCGATTATTGGCAGTGCGGATGAAAAGATTGAAGACTCTGCCGCGCCTGTTTCGAGCGCACCGGCCAAAGTGGAGCAAAAACCTGCGGCGGCAGCTTCAATGCTGGTTACAGAAGCTCAACCAGTTGCTGAGGTGGAATCAGGACCTGTAAAAGCCTCACCGCTGGCGCGCAAGGTAGCCAGTGAATCCAAACTGGATCTGCATCAAGTGCAGGGTACTGGGCCAGGTGGGCGCATTGTGCGCCGGGATGTTGAAACTGCGCTGGCATCTGGCAAAGCAGCGCCTGCGGCAGCCCCGGTTTCAGCGCCAGCAGCCAAAGCTGTTCCCCAGCCTGCCGCTGCTGTATTCGCGCCGGTGTCTCATTCCGATGAAATCATCCAGACCACCAAACTGCGCCAGGCTATTGGGCGGCGATTGGTTGAATCCAAGCAAAACCTGCCGCATTTTTATGTGTCGCATGAATACAATATGGACGCGTTGAATGCGCTGCGCAAGCAGATCAACGGCATGCTGCCGGAGGGGGAAAAGATTTCAGTCAATGACTTTATCGTCAAAGCCTGTGCGTTGGCGCTGCGCGAGTTCCCCAACCTGAATTCATCCTTGAACGGCACTGAAATCATGCGTCACGGCGGGGTGAATGTGGGTGTGGCGGTAACTGTGCCGGGCGGTTTGATGACTGTGGTGGTAAAGGACACAGACCAGAAACCCTTGCGCCAGATTTCTATGGAAGTTAAGAGCATGGCAGTGCGCGCGCGCGATGGCAAGGTGAAACCGGAAGATGTGGACGGCTCCACTTTTTCGACCAGCAACCTGGGCATGTATGATGTCGAAAATTTCATTGCCAT
The DNA here is from genome assembly GCA_038249405.1 of Anaerolineales bacterium. GTDB lineage: Bacteria > Chloroflexota > Anaerolineae > Anaerolineales > Villigracilaceae > UBA5195. The sequence goes on along the minus strand of JBBRWF010000408.1, from coordinate 2,111 downwards.
CATCAACCCGCCGGAAGCTGCCATCCTGGCAATTGGCTCGGCGCGTGAAGTTCCGGTGGCTGAGAATGGTCAGATTAAGGTTGGCAGCCGCATGAAAGCCACAGTTTCGGTGGACCACCGCATTAGCGATGGCGCTGAGGCGGCCCAGTTTATGCAATCTCTCGCGAAGTATCTGGAAGAACCAATGCGGTTGATGCTGTAAGTAGTTTTGAATGTTCAGGCACGGAAGAGCAAGACGCTTTTCCGTGCTTTTATTTTTTATCCAGGTTTGATGAAGCAAATAATTAGCCTATGACGACCAGCCTGTACCTGCACATTCCCTTTTGCCGCCACCGCTGCGCTTATTGCGATTTTAATACATATGCCGGGCAGGAGAGCGCCATCCCGGCGTACGTGGGCGCGCTGGGTAATGAAATCAAATCTTTTGCCACTCAGCAGCCTCGCCTGAGTGTTGGAACGATATTTTTTGGCGGGGGCACCCCATCTTTGCTGACTTCCGGGCAGTATGCTGAAATCTTCGAGAATATCCATTCTGCGTTTGATGTGGTTGCACAGGCCGAGATCAGCCTGGAAGCCAACCCCGGTACGGTCACACAGGCAACTCTGCGTGATTTGCGCGCGCTGGGCTTTAACCGCATCAGCTACGGGGTGCAGAGCGCCAACCCGCAAGAGCTGCGCATGCTGGAACGTATTCACGGCTATTCGGATGTGGTCGATGCGGTCAGGTGGTCGCGCCGGGCAGGTTTTGATAACCTGAACCTGGATCTGATCTACGGGTTGCCTGAGCAAACGCTGGAAAGCTGGCAGCATACCGTCAACTTGATAGCGGGTCTACACCCGGAACATATTTCGGCTTATGCGCTGACCCTGGAACACGGCACGCCCTTTGGGCGCTGGGCTGCCAAAGGCTTGCTGCCAATCCCTGACCCCGACCTGGCGGCTGAGCAGTATGAATGGAGCATGGAATTTCTGTCAGCGCGCGGATACGCCCAGTATGAAATATCCAACTGGTCGCTGCCGGGCAAGCAGTGCCAGCACAATTTGCAATACTGGCGCAACCTTGATTACCTGGGTCTGGGGGCAGGTGCGCACGGTTACGCTGGCGGGTATCGCTATTCAAATGTTTTGCGGATCAAAACCTATATTGACCGTTGCAATCAGCCAGAGGGCGGCTCGCCCTTTCCGCTGACAGATGCAACCGTCAACCAACACAAAAACATGCTGCGCGAAGATATGCAGGAAACCATGCTGACCGGGTTGCGCCTGACCAGTGAAGGAGTTTCTGACCCCGTTTTTTTTGAGCGTTTTGGGCTACATCTTATGGAAGCCTTCGGGATGGAAATCAATAAACTGGTCAGGCTGGGTTTGCTGGAGTGGGCGGCGGATATCCTGCGGCTGACTGTGCGCGGCAGGCTGCTGGGCAACCAGGTGTTTATCGAGTTCGTTGGATAAGTTACCATGCTAGACCCATTGCAAGGCGGGGTTGCGAAGGTATTTTGAACTATAATATTTTAAATTTCCTGTTTACCCGTCGTCAGGTGGATGTTAATATGACCAGAAAACATAACTACATTACTCCGTATGTCTTGCATGATTGGCCCGTAAAAGACGGAGTGGCCGCTCATTTCCACTTTGATGATTTTGCTGCCACACTTGCGCGCCTGATTGCAGATAAAAAGACCAGCACGCCGGTTTCGATCGGCATCAATGGGACGTGGGGGTCAGGCAAGACCACGCTGCTCAAGCGTATCCGCTTTCAATTGGAAGAAACTAGCAGCCTGTCTGGCGCATCGCACCGCCCGGCGGCTCTGTCCTTTGCAAACGAAGGGGAAAACCTGCCAGAACAATACCGCATCTGCCGGACTGTCTGGTTTAATGCCTGGAAATACTCGGCTGAACAATCCATGCTGATTGCCCTACTACGGGTAATTCTGCAGGAATTGTTCAGGGAACCTTATATCCGCAGTCTGGGTCTGGATTTTTGGGAGCATTTCATCTTGCAGCGCAATGTTATTGAAACTGTGCTGGGTTGGTGTTCCATCAAAACGCCTTTCGGCGAAACCGAGTCGTCTGGCGCAATCCGCCCGGCTGCCACCATCTCGGAAAAGGCT
>JBBRWF010000407.1:0-4576 GCA_038249405.1 Anaerolineales bacterium | reverse complement strand
ACCAGTAGTTACGCCTGCGACTTTTTATGGTTGGCGAAGAAAAATGGCAGCGGGATAAGACAAATTAGCCAACAACCCGATGAAGTAGAAAAATAATACAATGCGCGCCTGTTTTCAGGGCGCGCATTGTATCTTAATATGATTCCGAGAGCGGAGTTGTTCATTCGTGCAATGCGATGGTCCAGATCGTCCAGCGGATCTGGAATGGCTACTAGCAGCATGTCGGAGAGAGCGATTCGGCAACCAAAAGGCCCCATTTTTGCCCGATAATTGGGTGGAATCTGCTCCAAAAGCCCCTTATAAGTCACAAACATGGGGCCAAAGATAGCAAAAGTGAAGTTGGAAGATTTCTCTCCGACAGGCTGCTAGTTTTTTACCCTCGTTGACGATGGCATCTTCATCATATAGTATGGTTTTCTTAGAGGTCTTTTTCGATGTGATCTGCACTATTGCAGCTTTTACGTCATCGTAATCATATTAGTTGCGGAAAAGATAATCAACGAATTCAGCATTTTCACTAGATAAGAATTTTTCCCCTATTTCTGTAAGTGTCCTATGGCCATTATTTTCTCCTGTAAATGTTTTATCGAATTTTCCACCCTGAAAACCCTCAAGCCTACTGCAATTTGTTCGACTGGGTTGAATTTATCTACCGGGTAATCATCTCATCTATCTGCAAGCAGGACATCATACGCATGACCGCAAGGTTAGTCAAACCTTGCCCGCCACTTCATACTTCATGACCCTTATTCCAGGATACTGCCAATCCCGGATGTTTTAATGACGGTCAGGTTCTTTTCGATCGCATAGGCTTCGCAATTCGCCAGGCTTTCAACCAGATCCAACCCGGATTTGCCCATGACCATGACGGCAGTCGCCAGCCCGTCGGCCAGAGCAACGGTAGGGGCTAGAACGGTGACACTGGCAAGCTCCGGGGATGAATGCCCGGTGTGAGGGTTAATGATATGGTGATTGACAAAATCCGGGGTAAATGACTGCATATAATCGCCTGAAGTTGCAATGGCCCGGTTGTAAATATCAAATATTACTGATAAATCACCCATTTCTGCGCGTGGTTTTTGCAAACCAATCTTCCAGGGCGAGCCTGGATCTTTCTTTCCCAAACCCAACAGATCACCGCCAGCCTCAACCATGACGTTATCAAAACCAAGGCTTTTGAGAACAGCCACGCCTTCGTCGACGATAAATCCCTTGGCGATACCATCCAGGGTGATCGACATGCCTGGCTTTTGGAAAGTGATCGTTCTGGAGATCTGGTCCAATTCAATTTTTCGATAATCCACCAGTGCCAACGCTGATTCAATTTGCCGGGTTGTTGGCAAACTACCAGGGTTTAACTTGTAGAGGTCCAGCACAGGTTTGATGGAAATGTCGAAAGCACCACCTGTTAACTGGCCTAAATGCATAGCTTGTTTTAGCACATCTTCCATAAATGGATGGACTTGACCAACCACGCCATACCGGTTTAGTTGGGAGATTTGGCTATCGGGTTTGAAGATACTCAAAACAGCTTCGAGGGCTGTCATCCGCTCAAAGCAAGCATCGATGGCCTTGCGCGCTTGTTCCACAGGCCCAATGACCTGAAGGTTTAAAACGGTGCCCATTAAAAAGCGTGTATCGGTGACTTTTTCTGGCGCGGCTGGAACTAATTGATCCAGCCCAAATTTATAAGACAGTCCAACAAGTCCGGCACAGGCAACAACTTGCAAAAATTGCCGGCGAGAAAAATTATTTTGAGGTGTCATATGATTAAACCCTGGCTATTAAGAATCTATAACCGCATCAGGAGTAAAGTCAGCGGGTAGAGTAGGACGCGCCTTGAATTTTGGTGTAGCTGTCACTTGAATGACAGCCGGTTGGTTTTGGGAGTCATATTCCTTGACCACGTTTGATGTCAGGTCAAACAAAATCAAGGCGGCGCAAACCAGTACCACCAAAAGGATACTTATTTCTGCGATGCGAGAGTTTTTACCGTTCGTTTTTTCCATAGATCTATGACCCAAGTTCGAAATGTTCTGTATAGATCGGATACCGGGCGCAAAGGACAAAGATATGTGCACCAGGGACGCCTGACAAAAAGCGAAGTGATTAAAACGAGACCGAGCAGTGCAAATTGGACCGAATTCCCGCTGAGGTCAAATAGGGTGCCGAATATTTCATAACTGGTCAAACCCGGGTTGCGGAAGAGCAGGGCCAGCAGGATGGCCAACCAGGCCAGTCCGCGTTGGAGCCACAGTAAGAAAAGTTTGTATTTTCCAACAGACCTGGATTTTGCTCCTCCCAGGGCCCCCATGCACTCCTGGGCAGCGCCAAACGGGCAAAACCATTCACAGTAAGGGTTCTTATTGTCAACAGTAAAGACGAACAGGATACCGCCCATCAACAAATACCAGTAGAGATGGTTTTGCCAGGCCGGCCAGAAACCCAACAAAAATTTATTTACATCCGAAATTGTCAGGGGGCTGGTATAGATAAAACCGAGCACAACCATACCGACGATCATGGAAACCCAACGCGCCTGTTTGGTGAATTTAAATTTTGACTGGTGACCAAAGTAGCCAAGGGCATACAATCCTAACAGGACTATCTCAGGGATGCCAAATTGAATCCTGGGATTCGTTTCGGCGGGAACTGCCAGACCAAGTTCAGTACCTGCAATTTGACGGCTACCCTTCAGGACGGCTTCGGCAATCGCACTGCTTGTATAGGTAGCGCCTGTAATCCCATCCACATCCTTGCCCAGTTGAAACCCGTCACTATATTTTTTCCCAGTGAATGACTTGATAAATTTTGTGTTAAGGACTTTTTGAATCCACAACGGAGTTTCTTTATGTTGAAGTATGCTAACACCTGTTATTTTTCCCTGCAAATCGGTGGCAACAACTACTTTCATCGGTCCGCCATAACCATTGGCTGACGCGACTTGTACATACCCTAGCAGGGAGTTTTCTGTTTCATCTCCAAAAATGGCATATCCTGTCCTGGATGGGGTGAAGTGATTTGCAGTTGGGGCTGCAGCCCGCAAGGCCGGAAAAACATCCTTATCCGCCAGGTTTGCTCCAATAATCCAGGCAATGATGATGGTTGCAATGGCCAGAGCACCAAGCAGGCGCTCGATTTTTTTAGTCTGCATAGTTTCCTACGTTTGCTTAAGAATTGTTTACTTTTTGAAGCAATTGTTTCACTTTATCGATCTCAACCTGCAATCCTGCCTCAGAATATATTTGCAGGGCAGCGTTTCCATATTTTCGGGCTTCCAAGATCTCACCTTTTTCTAAATAGGCCATCAAAAGCATGGTAAGTTGCTCACCTTCCAGATTTGGGATCAGCAGAAGCCTGGCAAGACTGACAGCCTGCAGGTGATAATTGATAGCTTCATCCAATTTACCTGTTTCGGCCAGTACGACACCAATGCGCCCGGTCAGGTAAGCTTCATCCGTTTTCCGGTTGAGTTCCTGTGCAATCAAGTGCGCCCGTTCGTAGGCTATTAAAGCATCCGCATGTGCTTCAGCAACCAGGTGTGATTCCCCCTGGCTAAGCAGAAACTCAAATTCCTTGGATTTGTTATTTAGAACCCGGGCGTATTCAGCTGCTTCCTGATTGATTTGCTGAGCAGTCTGAGGTTGACCCTGCCGGGAATAAATTTGTATCTGGGTTTCATAAAAGGAAAAAACAGTCTGATCGCTGATTTCTTTACACAGCGCTAGCCCCTGGTTGGCATACTCCATGGCTTTTTCATCTTCCTTCAGGTTGCAATGTGCCTGGGAAAGATGCCGTAAGGTCTGAATCTCAACGGTTTGATCACCAATCCTGCGTACAAAATCTAGAACTTTTTCAAATTCGGGGATGGCTTCACTGAATTTACCCTGCCAGACCAAAACAGAACCTTTATTGCCAAGATAACCAATACGTGCCTGCTGATCGCCTAATTCTTCTGCCAATTGGACTGCTTTATCGAAATAAACCTCGGCATTATCGAGCGAAGCGAGCGCAATATTAAGATTTCCCATCACCCCATAGACGTTCATCAGGCGGCGTTTGTCGCTGATTTCATTGGCAAGCTTGCGGGCATCATCCAGTTTCTCAAGGGCCTGGTTTGGGTCACCTGAATCCAATAATATCTGACCTTGACTGGTGATCGCATCACATTTTATGCCGGCGTCATTCAATTCTTCTGCAATTTTAAGGATCTCATTGACTACCGTATACGCATCGTGCAAGCGGTTGATTTCTTGGAATGCCAGGGACTTTTTTCCCAGGCATTGAATCTTCATTTCAAGGTCCTGATTTTTTTCTGCCTGGCTAATCGCAAAGTCAAAATGGGCCAGTCCATCTTCATACTCCCGGGCTCGAAATAACGTCAAGCCAATATCTGCATGAGCAGTAATAATTGCGTGTTCATCAGTGTTCAGTTCAGCGATCGCCAAATCATTTTTATATTGATCAAGAAGTTCATTATTTTGGGATGACTGGATAATATTTACCATTATTAAATCTCCGCTGTAATAATCTCAAGCGATAGGAGGGGACTGCCCAAAAAGGCAGCCCCCTCTTT
>JBBRWF010000406.1:0-4578 GCA_038249405.1 Anaerolineales bacterium | reverse complement strand
GGCCCGGTCAGGGGGGGCGAAAAGTCCATGCCGCTGCTGGAATGGACCGGCGCGAATTGCGAACAATTATCGGTTTCAACCGCTGCCGTTTTTTACGGCAAGTGCGGCGAAACACTGCTGGCCGCAGCCGAGTTGGAGGGGAGTGCGGGCGCGGAACCGCTAAAGAGCCGGGTCAAATCCTTCGCGCCCTTTGAGGCCGGGACACCCGCTGGCAAATTGAAATTTATTGGTTTTGACAGCAAGCTGATCTCTGATGGCTTTGGCAAATCCATCGCCAGCCCGGCTGACCAACGTATGCTGGCCGAATGGGCAAAGCTGCAGTTTGAGATCGCCCAAGCGGGCCGCACCGGAGCCGCCTGGGGTTTGGCATTTGGGTATCAGCGCGAGGGTGGGATCGCTGGTTTCTGTGACGATGTGGTTGTGTACCTGGACGGCCAGGCAGTGGTTTCAAACTGCAAGGGGCTGAATGCCACGTTAAGCCTGACCGCTTCGGAAATGCAGCAAGTGTATGGCTGGTACGATGACCTAAAGCAGATTGATTATGAATACGCGGACGCGGCGGTTGCGGATGCGATGAAAGTCACGCTGAACATGCCCGGTCAGGGACAAAAAATAGCTGACGAGGCCAGCCTGCATGCCATTTTAGAATTTGCCTCGGGACTGAGCGCCCAGGCCAGCTTAAAACAGCAGGCCGGGCCGCAACTAGCGGAGGCCGAGTTGGCGCTGAGCGATTATTTTAGAGCGCTGAACAGCGGGGATTTTGCGATGGCAGCCAGGCTGTACGGCGGTTCGACCGACCTGCTGCAGACCTGGAACCCGGATATCAAAAATGACCTGCCCGCCTGGTTGGAACTCGGTTGCAAAAACAATGGGCTGGTGTGCATGCTGCCGCGTTCCGTGCGCTATTACAGCCCGGATGCGCGCGGCGGGTACCAGTTTCTGGTGGAGTTCAACAACCCGGACGGCAGCCTGTTTGCCCAGGGTCCGTGCTGCGGTGAAACCAGCGGCCCCAGTACCAGCCGCTTTATGTTCACTGTGCTACCGGTGGGCGGCGGTTGGCAGGTAATGGATTTGCCCCCGTATGTGCCTTAAACAAAACGCCGCGTGTCAGCTTCGTGACACGCGGCGTTTGATCATTTCCAGCAGTTGCTGCACTTCAGGGACTTTGAGCAGGATCATGCTTATTCCGTAAATCAGGCCGCCGAGCGCCACACCTCCCAGGCCCACCAGCCAGACATTCAAAGCACTCGCAAACTGCATCCAGACGGCGATACCCAACCCCATCGCCAGGGCCGCCAGCCCAAACTGAAGCACACCGCGCGCGATCTCCAGGCCGTTGATGCCGTCCAATCTGCGGCGAATAAGCGTGAAGAGCACCACGGCTTCAATGGCGGTGGCCAATGAGTTGGCAAGCGCCAGCCCGCCGAACGGCATCCAACCCACAGCCGAGAACAGCGCGGCAAAGGCAAAGCTAAAAACGGCATTCAGGCCCATCGCGGCAATGCCCACGCTGACGGGTGTCTTTGTATCGTGCAGGGCATAAAAAGCGCGCGAAAGGATTTCGACCACGGCATGCCCGACCAACCCGGCCGTGTACCACAGCAAGGCCCAGGCGACCATCTCGGTTGACCTGGCGTCAAACAGCCCGCGCTGAAATAACATGGCAACCACCGGCTGCCGTAACAAAATCAAACCCAGGCTGGCCGGAATGGAGAGCAGCAGCACGCCGCGCAGGGTGGCGGCCAGTGAACTGCGCATCTCGTTTTGCTCGCCACGCGCCACCTGCGCCGAAAAAGTGGGCAGGGCGGCGGTGGCAATAGCCTGGGCAATCACGAATAACGGCATGGTCATGACCATGCGCGCCATGCTGATGGCGGCAACACTATCACCACCCTGGGCGGCGGCCAGCATGCCGTTGATCAGGAAGTTGATCTGTACCGCTGCCACGCCCAGCAGACGGGGCGCCATCAGTTTGCCGACCATGCGCACAGCGGGGTTGTCCAGCCCGAGCGTGGGGGTGTAGCGCCAGCCTTCGAGGCGCAGCAGGCCGGGGATCTGGACGCCCAGGTGCATCAATGCGCCCAGCACATAGCCCCAGGCCAGGCCATGGATGCCGTAAGTGGGCACCAGCACAAACAGGCTGATGATCCAGCCGGCCCAGTTAAAGACGGGCGCCAGAGCGGGCATCCAAAATTTTTGGTGCGTGTTCAGGATGCCCATCAGGATCCCGCTCAGGCCAAAAATGGTTGGCGCGATCAGGATGATGCGCAGCAGTTCAATACTGAGGGTTTGCAAAGCCGGGTCGAGATCCGGCTTAAAGAGGTAGAGGACGTTGATGACCAGTGCGGGCGCAAAGAAGGCCGCCAGCAGGCTGACTAGGCTGAGGCTCAGGATGACCAGGTTCATCACGGCTGAAGCCAGGCGCCAGGCGGCCTCGCGTTCATTTTTTGCGAGGAAACCGGTAAAGGTGGGGATAAAGGCGGAGGCCAGCGCACCGCCTGCCAGCAGGTTAAAGAGCAGGTCGGGCAGGTTGGCGACCAGGTAAAACGCGCCGACTTCCTGATTGGTGCCAAAGGTGCGCGCCACCAGCACCTGGCGCAGCAGCCCGGCCAGGTTGCTCAGCACAAAGGCAAACATCACCGTCCCGGCGGCGCGGGCAATCTGGCGGTTAGCTGTGGATGCGGAAGTGGTCACGGGGGTGGATTATACCTGACCGCAGATTTGGAGCGCAGATTTACGCGGATTTCGCGCCTCTACTTCTTGCCCATCGTGGAGGCTATGGCGAGATGTAAATCATCGCCTTGATCGGTTACTTTGAATTCGACAATCATTCTATTTACGCCGGGGTAAAACCTGTTTTTGCGCTTCATCAATTCAGCAATAATTTCCGTAAAATCTTCACGGCTTTGCTTATCTGGCATGATCGCGCTCATATCTGCCAGCATTTTATCGCGTTGATCGGCAGGCAGGATCGCCGCATTCCAGGCGGTGCAAGCCGCTGTGACCAGTTTATTAAAAGCCTCATAATTATGCGCGGTATCCCGGTAAGGCGCAATAATCTTCGAGATGGCGTCTGAAATGCTGATTTCGCCTTTGGGGTTGATCACCGTCCCTTTAACGCTCTTATTTGCAGCCACATCCTGCATCAAGTTTTGCAAAATGGGCGAGCCATTGCGAGGTTTCTTGCTTTTTGTGCGGGCCATATCACAACTCTCCTTTAAAAGCTCTATCCAGAATACTCGGCATCAGCGCCGACAGTTCCAGCCCGGTCTTTGCCTGCGCCGCCCGCAAGGCGGAGACCTGCGCCTGCAGCTTGAGATAATCATAGGTCTCCACCAAAAAGCCGCCCGTGCGTAGAGTAGGGGCAGAGCGCACCTTCTGACCTTGCGGCCAGCGTGTTTCTCCACCCCTCTCACCGAACCGGACATGAAAGTTTCCCTTCATCCGGCTCTCCGAGATTGGGTGCTACCCGACGTCCCTTTAGGTCTGCCCCAAGATGGGGTTTTCGCATGGCAACTTTTACACAAAGTTTGTAGGTTATCCATTTGGATTGTTCCGCCTTTCTTGCGTGGGCGGATGTGGTGTATTTGAAGTTGGCTGGAACTACCGCATTCAACACATTTGTAACCATCCCGTTGCATAACGGCCAGCCGAATTTCAGCCCAAGCGGCCTTTTCAAGGGTGGTTTTACCTTCCCAGTATAGCGGAAAAGCATCATCTGAGGTGACATTTGTGTCTATTTCGGCTAGATATGGGTTTGGGTGTATCCGGGCATAGTAAATTCTCCGATGCAGGTCGGTCATATGATACATAAAGACCAACTGTCCTTTTTCGTCCTTTATGCCCAGGCCCCATCGGTTGTATGAGCCTTTCTTTTCTCTTTGGCGGTAGTGCTGGATGACCCATCGCGCGCCTTTCTTGTGTCGCTTTCTAAGCCAGAGGAAAAGACGGTCATTCGCCCAATAGGTGAGTTTGCTTGCATCCTTTGTTGCATTGGCGTATTCGTAGTATTGATTCCAACCCCGCATAACACGGTTGGGACCGTTCACCTTTTCCAGTGGGGACTGGTATAGGGTGTTCCTGCGAGTTTGTTCTTTAATTGTGCGTTTAAGTCGCTCAATGCTCTTTTGACTGGGCGTAACTCTTAGCCAGGGTTTCCGGTTTTGCGGCAGTTTCCATTCAAGGTGATAACCGAGAAAGTCAAATCCATCGGTGACATGGGTGATGTGGGTTTTCTCCAATGATAGTTCCAGCCGGAGTTTATCCCATAGCATCTGTCGTGCTTCTTCCCTTATTTTCTCCGCTTCGGCTTTTGGCCCATTGCAGAGTAAGATAAAGTCATCGGCATAGCGGGTCAGAATGCAGTTTCCTATTCCAGCCTTACGCCTTTTGGCCTTCTCGTACAAAGAGAGCTTGCCATACTTTTCCCACCACCACAAGTCAAACTGGTGCAGGTAAATATTAGCAAGTAAAGGCGACACCACGCTTCCAACAATGTTGCAAACTTTTTACATCGGCCCCTGATTTTCCGGAATCCGGCGGTATTCTAAAAACGACCTTAACTTCTTCGGTACCGAT
>JBBRWF010000405.1:0-4590 GCA_038249405.1 Anaerolineales bacterium | reverse complement strand
GAGCAAAGAATAAGCTAACTTTCAGGGTATCTTGTCCCCCAGGGCGAATCATGGTAAAATCGCATCGCTTGGGAGGAATGCCCTTCTGGGAGGGATGGCCGAGTGGCTTAAGGCGCCTGTCTTGAAAACAGGTGTAGCGAAAGCTACCGGGGGTTCGAATCCCTCTCCCTCCGCCAAAAATCTTGCTGAAGCGTTGACTCGGGGAGGTGCCAGAGTGGCCGATTGGGCTCGCCTGCTAAGTGAGTGCTGGGGCTTAAACTTCAGCCGCGGGTTCGAATCCCGCCCTCCCCGCTCCTACAACTTTTTTGGGTTACGAGGGGCATAAACGAATCGGTAAGTTGAACGGCCACGATTACGTTGCCTCGGAGAAAAGCTGCTTTGACTACGGTCTGAAGCAGCTTTTTTCTTTCGATTGGTAATGTGCGGTCCCAGTCATCCAGCCCTGGTCGGATAGAATTAAGCAATGTTATTATAGCATTGGGATTGGTAAATGACAAGGTGCTTTGGATATGTTCGTAGCGTTCTGTTTCCTTTTTAAAATCATCGCGAGAGAGCTGTCCAACCAGGTATAGTTCTTTTGCGCGTTCATAACGTTCTTCAGCTTCGTGAACCAGCACATTTGAAGTTTCTAGACTTTCGTCAGCTTTCCAATCATTCAGAATTTCCAATAAAATATCGGCAAGTTGCCTTTCAGCGCCTTCTGCCCGAACGGTTTCTTGTTGGCAATTATTTAAACGCTCGATTCGCGAGGCATCTCGGTAATATCGTCGCCCAGAGGTGGACACCCCGCGCATTGTATTACCACATTGGGCACATCGGAGGATTCCTGTCAGTGGGTAAATCTTAACATCAGGCTTTCCACCTCGGCAATTACTTCCCAATACGGTGCGCATTTCTTGAACCTTTTGAAATTGTTCTTCACTAATCAACGCAATATGCTTACCTTCATATAGGATGGCCTGATCCAGTTCGCTGCGCTTAGTTCTACGAGTTCCAATTGCTTTAGAGCCTATATAAGGTAGCTTCCCGGTATAAAACACGCGTTTAAGCATGTCTCTTACAACATCCCTCTTAAATGGCCCCGCTTCTGATTTACCAGGATGTCCCTTTTGTCGGATGTGAATTGTGGAACCATCTGGTAGTGGCATATCGAAGTTATTCAATTTTTCAGTAATGCTAGCGTCTGACTCGTCCCCTTTCATGTACCAGGTAAAGACTAACTTGACAACTTCACTATCTACCGGGTGAGGGACTAAACGTTTGCCGTCCGACTTATTAGGCGAACCATAATCCGGGCAGTAGCCTTTCCCATTCGGATCTTCGCAAGCCGAACACAGTCCTTTGCAGTAACCATAAGGAGGTAGTCCATTCCAAAAACCCTCTCTTGCTCTCTGATGTTTTCCTTTGAGTGTTTCCTGACGAAGATTGTCCAAATAAATTTCTGCAAGGATGCCCAAAACAGTCAGCATCAACTTGCCCCAAGGAGAAGTAAAATCTAAACGCTCCTGGACTGATGCAAAAGATATGTCCATTGAGCGGAGCTGATCCAATGCGGTTAGCAGCCCAGCCAGGTGGCGATAGAAACGGTCGATCTTGTCGACTACAATCACATCGAATTTCTTATTCTTGGCATCCTCCATCAATCGATCTAAATCGGGCCTGTGGCTGTCTTTCTTGGCTGAGATCCCTGCATCGGTATATATCTCGATCAGATCCCATCCTTGGGATTTAGCATAATCTCGGATATTCTTTTCCTGTGCATCCAGGCTATGTCCATCCACCTGCTCGCGCATTGAAACACGCCGATACCCGACTGCTTTCAGCTTTAGTTTTTCCATTGTTCCTCCGAATGCTATAATAGGCTTGGTTGGCGCGTCTCTGTAAAAAATTGATACGAACCGCCAACCTACCTATGTTTATACGCCGCGAATGGTAAAGTGAAAAATTATGGAAAAATCGATTGCGCAAGCCCAAAGGGAAGCCAAAGAGAAGCCATTTGTTCCGGAGCCATTCATTGCAAGGCTCAAAGAATTGATGGAAAAGCACAACGAGAGCTACCGCGAAGCGGGAATGGACGCTGGATTGGATCACCAGGCCATTCGCCGAATTCTGGCCGGCCAGCGACCCGCAATGGTCAATTGCATTTTATTGGCGGATCATTACGGGGCGAATCCAAACGAATTCTTGGAATTGGCCGGCTGGCCAGGATTAAATGTATTTGATATCCGTTCGGTGGACAGTGAAAAGTTACCCCCAGAGGCGGTTGAGGTCGCGTTGGCTTTGGCAAAAATCACCAATCCAGGAACCCGTAAAGAGGTGTCGCAAGCCATACTAACGCTTGTGAAGAAATATTTTGAAGATTAGCAATCTATTGATGGATATTTAACAAACTATCAAATGGAGCATTCGTCAGTGTTTGTCGTAAGTTACCCTTCTCGTCAAAGTACATAGCCTCAAACATTACTTTGAGCATGATCCGCTGCTCCCTGGAGGTCATTTTTCCCCATGTTGTAGGGAAATCACGAAGGAATGAAACAATATTCCGTGCTTCCGGTTTGGCGGATGGCTGCATCAACTGTAATTCGCGGGTGATCGCGGTAGCCCGATCTCGAAACTGGGCCTGGGTCATAAAACCGTCACTATACATATCCTTTAGCCGGTTCAGTTCCTGGCGCAGGTTGTAACTCTCACGCTCGAAGTCAGCCATGCCATTATCGCTCAGATAATACGCCATGATGGTTTCGTGCCACCCATCAGGGATTGCCATACCTTTCACAGATGCGTGAATCTGTTCTTCCAATTGATTTGCACGTAAAGTAGAAGAATGGCTATCGATGAGATGATCCCAGGCATTGGTCATTTTTATCTCCAGCCCTGACTCGCGGGCAAATTCGTCCAAAATCACGGGCTTCGAGCTTATTTTGGCTTTGTCGTGAATTGTCGCGCAGCGGTAATATTGAGTCCCCGTATTTCCTGTCGAGCCGCGTAAACTGACATGTTTTCCGATTTGTTCCATACATACCCAACACCGCCCTACCCCGGTCAATAAATATTCCCTTTTGGGCCGATTCTTAGTCGCCGGGGCGACTCCTTTCGACTGCCGAAGCTGCATATTCTGTTCCCATAACTCATAGGCGTAAATAGCCTGGTGCTGGCCTGGCTGTAAAATCTGGGGCTGGCGTTTGTTTTTTAAAGGCAGCTGAGATGGTTTTATTTTTGGATTTTCCACATCATCGTCCATGTCAAGTGGACGGGTTGGATAATGCGCAACCAACCCAACGTAAAAAGGGCTGCGGACAATTTCGCGGATATTGTCTCGGCTGAACGGGCCAGGTTGGGTCTGACCGGGCAATCCCTTGGTACGAAAACTGACAATAGGCCCATCAATCAGCCGAAAAATGTGGCTATTGAGATCATTGGCAATTTCCAGGTCACTTCTTCCCTTACTGTACAAGTGTGCGGCTATTTTGACTGCATGCATTTCGATCGGGTGAGGAACCGGTATGCGGCCGCGTTGACTCTCCACGCGATCTGGACCTTCGCACATCGGGCAATAATCCTTGCCGTTCGGATCTTTGCAGGTTGAACAAAGGCCGTTGCAATAACCAAAACGGAAGGAGGCATTCGACAGGCCGTTCATGACACGCTCCAACTTGGCTTCGCGAGTGCGGGCGCTGGACTGCCAGATATACATTTCAGCCAACGCGCCCAATACGTACAGAACTAATCTGCCCCACCAATTATCTGTGTCGATTTGTTCGGTAACCGAGACTAGTCGGACTTTGTACCCTTTGATCATACGGATGAATTTCAACAAAGATTCCAGATTGCGGTATAAGCGGTCCAGCCGGTGGACGACCACAACAGTAACTCTTCCGGCTTTGATATCGTTGATCAAACGTTGCAACGAGGGCCGCCGGCTATTCCGTCCAGTTTTGGCAGGGTCTTCGTATACCGCGTAGACTTCCCATCCTTTCGATCGGGCATATTCCTCGGCGCGATCGGGCTGAATTTCCATCGAATAACCGTGATGCTGGCGATCAATTCGAGAAACTCTCGTATAGATCCCGGCTCTTTCTTCGTTTTCGGGACGAGAAATATCTCGCATAAGACCTTGGATCTTGCCTGTCAAATCTTCGTAGCTCTTCGGAATTATTTCCATGATCGCCTCTTATAAATAGAGATGCCGGAGAACCGGCATCATCAGAGAAGTTAATCGGTTTCCTTGTCGTCCGCTTCGAGGTGGATTTCACCCATATCTACAGGCAAGTCTTGTAGATCGTCTTTGACCACTTTACCCGTAAGTCGCCGAAGAACCAGAGCCAGTTCATAACAAAACTCGCGGATTTTCTCCTGGGTGGCAAGGTCAACTCCAGAGCCCTGCGGTTTATCTTCAGGGACGTTGGCATTCACAGGCCACCTCCTGCAGCTTAGTCGCTAATTGACGCAATGCCTCATTAATAGCTTGTTTATCTCCCTCGTGATCTGCTCGACCGGTCTTCATGGAATGAATGCTTTGAGCTAGATATTTCAAGGCCACATGCAAGCCATCCACTCGGCGGGAGATGGCGGTTTGGTCATTCCAATATG
>JBBRWF010000404.1:0-4594 GCA_038249405.1 Anaerolineales bacterium | reverse complement strand
GGTACCTGGGCTGGCGGGCCAATTGGCATCCCGTTCAACATCATTTCCGGCGCATCAGCCACCAAATACACTGTGGACTTTTACTATCCCGGCGATTCAGACCCCGGCCCATACCCCATCCCCGCCAGCCCCAAACAAGAATTCGGCTCAGACCACCATATTCTGATCGTTGATACAGATGATTGTAAACTTTACGAATTGTATGATGCCTCGCTGCAGGGTACACAGTGGCTTGGCGGTTCAGGCGCGATCTGGGATTTAAACGCCAACAATTTACGCACCGACACCTGGACCTCCGCGGATGCCGCCGGGCTGCCCATCCTGCCCGGCCTGGCGCGTTACGAAGAAGTGGCTGCCGGTGTCATTCAGCATGCCCTGCGTTTCACAACCAACTGCACCGCCAATTATTACATCTGGCCTGCCCGGCATGTCGCCCAATCCGGCAGCTGCGCCAACCCGGTTCCCTTTGGCGCGCGCTTTCGCTTAAAATCCAGTTTCAATATTTCCGGCTTTTCCCCGCAAGCGCGCATCCTTTTACAGGCCATGAAAACCTACGGCATCGTGCTGGCAGATAACGGCTCTCCCTGGTATGTCAGCGGCGCGCCGGATCAAAGCTGGAACAACACGGTTTTACATGAATTGGACGTGGTACAGGGCAACAATTTTGAAGCAGTGGATACCTCTGGCTTAATGATTGACTACAACTCCGGCGCCACCAACTACTACGCTCAGGATACTCAGATCAACTCCTACCCATCCAACCCCGCCGCCAGCACCTCCGCCACCTTCGCATTCTCGCGCGCCAGCGCAGCATACCCCTTTGAGTGCAAGCTGGATAGTGCTGCTTTTCAACCCTGCACCAGCCCCATCACCTACACAGGTCTGACTCTTGGGTCGCACACTTTCTCAGTCCATGCCGTCAACGGAACCACCGTCCTGGATGTTCACCCACCCAGCTACACCTGGCAAATCCAGACCTTTCTAGATGTCCCCCCCTCGTACTGGGCTGCCAGCTATATCGACCGCCTCAGCGCATCCGCCATAACCAGCGGCTGCGGATTCGAAAACTATTGTCCTGAACAACCTGTTACCAGGGCCCAGATGGCGGTTTTTCTGGAACGTGGCATCCACGGCAGCAGTTTTGATCCCGGGCTGCCCGCCATTACGTTCACCGACACAACCACCAACTGGGCAAGATATTGGATTGAAGCCCTGCGCACTGATGGGATTACCTCGGGCTGCGGATTAAATACCTACTGCCCTGAGACCGTAGTGACCCGCGATCAAATGGCTGTGTTCCTGCTGCGTGCCGAACACAGCAAAACCTATCTTCCACCTCATGTCACCAATCGCTTTTTGGATATTCCAGCCGGGTATTGGGCCGCAGATTGGATTGAGCAGCTTGCCAACGAAAGCATCACCAGCGGCTGCTCTCTAACCGCCTATTGTCCTGCCACACCGGTCACACGCGCCCAAATGGCGGTCTTTCTGGTTAGAACCTTCAGCCTGCCCTGATCAAGCCTTCAACCGCCCCAACCGCTCGCCGCAAAATACTCCTGCAAAAACAGCTGGCGTTCTTCCACCGTCATCGGCCGTGGTTTGGAAAAGTCTTCCAGCATGCTCGTCAATAATTCAATCCCCACCAGCCGTCCATCGTAAAACACATAACGATCTAAAAACTCACGGCGAATATTTTCAGTTCGTGTGCCGTCATCATACCAGTGCCACATCTGGTCAAAAAACAAATTTCCCAGACCGTAATGGATAAAAGTCCCGTTATAAAATTCCATACTCTGCGAAAAGTGCGCCTGTGAGCCGCTGACCACATCCGCACCGGCATCCGCCAGGCGGCGAAAAGTCTCCATCTGGTTGGGACGCGCATCCGATGAGTAATATTCATAGTTCTGCAAACCCACCATAACAACCGCCCCCGAGGCTTTCAGCCGCCTGATCTCAGTCTCCAGCCAGACATAATCCCCGCAGGGCATCGCGCCAGCATGTGATTCCGTTGCCCAGGCAAAGTTTGGACCGGGCTCGTTGCACCCAATAAATGCAAACCTGGCCCCATTCCGCTCCAAAATGGCTGCCTGAGCCGCTTCCGCCAGGTTCTGCCCACCACCAAATACCAGCCAGCCGCGCTGACGGTACAGATCAAGCGAGTACGCCAACGCATCCGTGCCCCAATCATTGACATGATTCCCGGTCGATTCAATCACATCCACGCCGATCTCATCCAGCAGCCCAATATTCTCCACTGCGCTGCAAAAACGCAGATGCCCGTCATTCGGATCCGGCTCCGGGCAGTCTGGCGTAAAAGCCACTTCGTTGCTGACGTGTAAAATATCCGCCCCACGCAGCCAATCACCAATGTCGCGCGCAGGGTAGGTTACGCCGTTGATCTGCATTTTATAAGAAATCGCCCGCACCAGGGCGGTTGTCCCGGTCATCAACACTGTGGTCAACTTTTCCGAGTCACGATTACCATCCGGCAGGCTGACCAGCTCAGGATTTACCACATACAGCACCTTGAGAACATACTGCTCCGAGTTAAACTCCTTGCGGAGCGGAGACTGCCCATCAATTTCCAGCACTTTAAGTTTGTCATTCAGCGCATCAAAAGGAACAATTGCCCATAACGTCCGATCCTGCCAGAGCAAGTCGGTCAACTCCGCCGCGCTTACCTGCCGCACACTTGGCCCTGCCTGTCCACCCAAAAGAGTCTGCATGGCGGCATAAGTGGTGTCCGTCATTAGCAATCCGCCGCCATTTCCCTGCCAGGCGGCTTTTAGTTCATCAAAAGTCACTGCATCCCGCACGGTAGGGAATGCGGCCACCAGCGCGTAAATCCATTTGGAAACATGACCACCGCTTACTACACTGGCCTGCTCAAGAACAGCGCTGGCCTGCTCTTTAGACTCCACCAACGGCAATCCCTGTGCCAGTACAGCCTGTCGCAGCACCTCTGGCACAGCCGCGGAGACCCATACCCCCGCGAGCGTTGGCATCGGCGTGGGTTGCTGCGGCTGAAAGGGCGTCAAAGTTACCGCCGCCACAACCGAACCCGCCAAAGCAGGCGCTGCTACCGCAGGAGAACCCGCGCAGCCTGTCAAAAGAAGAACCAGCATTAAAAACACTCGGGGCAGGACCAGTTTGGTCATGCCCCGAGTATACCCTTTTGCAGCCCGCAAACCCCTGGCTAAAGAATTATTTAATCACAACTTCTCCAAATGCAAAATCCCTTACAGCATCTTCATCCACCGTCACCCCCAGGCCCGGGCCTGTTGGAACAGTGATCGTGCTGTCATCGTTCAATGTAAAGCGTTCCTGAGTCACATCGCGCGTATAGTACCGGTCAGAAGCAGAAATATCGCCGGGTAAGTTAAAACCCGGAAGCGCAGAAATCGCCAGGTTCGAAGCGCGCCCAATGCCGGTTTCCAGCATACCGCCGCACCAGACTGGCATCCCAATTTTCTGGCACATATCATGGATTTCAACACCCTGGCTCATGCCGCCCACCCGCCCCGGCTTAATATTAATGATCTTGCAGGCCTCCATTTCAATCGCATAGCGCGCATGGCGTGGCGAGATAACGCTCTCATCCAGGCAGATCGGCGTGCGCAGTTTCTTTTGAAAAAGGCGGTGATCCCAAATATCATCTTCAAACAGGGGCTGCTCAATCAATAACAGCTCAAGCTCATCCAGCGGTTCAAGCACATGCGCGCTGTCCAGGCTGTAAGCGGAATTCGCATCCACCTGCAGTTTGATGTTCGGGTAAGCCTTGCGCACCGCCTGTGCTTCGCTTACATCCCGCCCTGGCTTGATCTTGATCTTGATGCGCCGGTAGCCTCTAGCCACATAACCATCCACCGCCTTCACCAGGTCAGCCGTAGTATCCTGCAAACCCACCGAAACGCCCACATCCACACGCTCTTTTACACCGCCCAGCATCTCGCGCAAAGATTTTCCATCCCGCTTGCCCAACAAATCCCACAACGCCATTTCAATCCCGGCTTTTGCCAGGTGATGCCCGCGGATCTGCCCGATGCGCCGCTGAAAATCTGCCGCATCCTTCACATCCTGACCCACCAGCAGCGGCAAAGCAAAATCCTTAAGAATATGCATGACCGTGCCCGTCGTTTCATACGAATATCCCGGGTCGCGGTCAGCCGCACACTCGCCCCAACCAACCAGCCCCTCAGACTCAATTTTGACCAGCACGCATTCACGCTCATAAATCCGGCCAAAAGACGTTTCAAAATGAGACACAAGCGGCATTTTCAATGGATAGATGCTGATCTGGGAAAGTTTCATAATCTGGCTCCTGAAAGTTGGGGATGTTCGTCAGGCAAATACTTGAGAAAAGTATTTACTCACTTCAATACAATGAAAATCATCCTGAAATTGGCCATCCAGCGAATAAAAATCGGATGTTTGCCCCGCCCGTGGAGTTTTCGCCGTTCTTTGGCGGCCTGCTTTCCCTGGCACCGCCCGCCAGGGCAGGTGTGGCGCAACATCGTCCCGATCTATTTCGGGAAACTCCACATAAAAACCGTTTGTCACCCCCTTCCGATTTTGGAAGGGGATCGGGGGAATG
>JBBRWF010000403.1:0-4606 GCA_038249405.1 Anaerolineales bacterium | reverse complement strand
GCGGTGCCCATGCCGTAATGATTATTTTCACAGACCCACAGTACGCGCAAATTCCAGGTCTTGGACAGGTTTAGTGCTTCGTGAAAATAGCCAATATTGGTGGCGCCATCCCCGAACATGCAGATGGTCACATTGTCATTGCCTGCATATTGATCACCAATCGCAAATCCAGAGGCGATCGGCAGATGCCCGCCAACGATGGCATGACCACCCCAAAAGTTTTTGGTGACATCTGCCATGTGCATGGAACCACCCTTGCCTCTGGAAGTTCCTGTGACCTTCCCGAGCAATTCGGCCATCACCTGGTTGGCTGATATGCCGCAATTCAGTGCCACACCGTGATCTCGGTAAGCAGTGATCACGCGGTCTCGAGGCTCGCGGGCAGCGATCAGCCCGGTTGAAACAGCCTCCTGGCCGATATATAAGTGCATAAATCCGCCAATCTTGCCCGCCTGATACAACTCGGCGCCTCGTTCTTCCAACCGGCGGATGAGTACCATTTCATAATACATCTGTAACAATTTCTCTTTATCCATTTTATTCTCTCGCTCCCATCCCAATAACGGGATAGGTCAGGGTGGTTTTGGGATACGTACATAACAACACCGGAACCCGGCGGCTAAAACACCAATCTAATGACATAATAAATGATTATGTCAATTTTATTTCGTCAACTTGTAGATTATATCTGATATTTATATCTTTTTTATCATAATTTAGCCAAAAAATATTAACCCCGAAAATCAATTTCGATACGGATTAAAGCAAACCGCCAAACTACAAAAACAGGGTATTTGCCGGTTTGCATACGTTCTTATTAAGCGACCTTGCGCCCACCCTTCAAAGAATCCTGGAGCTTTTTCAGACCTTCCATGTCACCTTTGGCAGCCAGCGCCGCCTGTTCAATCCAGCCAGCCGGGTCCATATATTTATATCCAGCAGCATACAGACCGGCTTTTATCTTCGCGTAATCCGCAAGTGCCAGATCTGCGAAGGTTGTAATCCCCATACCTGCCAGCACTCTGGCAACCTTGGGGCCAATGCCTTCAAGGATGGTCAAGTCATCCACGGCAGATTTTTGCGCAATAACAGCAGGTTCTATATGTTGAACACGCTCAACCTGTTCGACATGTTGGGCATGCGCGGCATGATCGCCGTGTTCCACAGCCCTGGGCTCTTCTTCCTTCTTCAGCAAGCCCTTGTTAGATACCCACCAACCCAGGAAAACCATCAAAAAGAAAATTGCAAGTGCAATCCAAACCATCCAGCCAATTCCACCCTGGGCGCTGCCCTCTTCAAGTACATGAGTCAAATACATGGTTCGTCTCCTCAACAGAAATTAGTTTGCACTATTAATATACGATAACTGACTGGAATTGTCAAAGAATTATTCCAGACATGGCAGGCTAAAAACAGTCGCTGCGACCACCGAAAGATATTTTTATAGTACGCACCGCTCACAAGTCAGGATTTGCCCCTGCTTCATTTTCTCTTAACGAGTAAAATTGCACACATGTTGGAATTGCCTCCAGTTGCCCAATATTTGACCCAAAAAGCCATTCCATTCAAACTATTCCGGCACATTGGGCAGGTCACCTCGCTGGAACAGGCCGCCAGTGAACGCGGTCACCGCCCACAGCAGGTGGTCCGCAGCATCCTGTTTCGGCTGGGTGAAGAAATTTATGCCATGGTTCTGATTGCCGGACCTGCGCAAATCTCCTGGCCCGCCTTACGTGCCTACCTCGGTCAGTCGCGGCTCACGCTGGCAAGTGAAGCGCAAGTGCTGTCTGTCACCGGCTACAAAGTAGGAGCTGTCTCACCGTTGGGGCTCCCAAACCCTTTACGAATTCTGGCTGATAAAAATGTCTTTGTGCCAGAAGAAATTTCGATTGGTTCAGGTGAACGCGGAACAGCTGTTATCTTGAAATCAGAAGATTTACAGAATACGCTGGAAAACCTGGAGATAAATACTTTCGCACAGGACTGATATTAAAGTAAGTTGACATTCCACCAAAAGATCAGGATTTTATGAAAATCGTCCAGGCCATTGCCATCGATCAATTAATGAACCACCTTCCGGAGTATTACAGCACATTCGACCAGGATCTGGTTCAACGCGCTTACAATGCTGCCGCTGAAGCGCACGTGGAACAAAAACGGCAATCGGGTGAACCCTATATCAACCATTGTGTGGCGGTTGCTTCCATTCTTTCTGAAATGAAAATGCCCGCCGATGTCGTCGCGGCAGGTCTGCTGCACGATACTGTTGAAGATACGCACATCACCCTCATCGACCTACGCGATCAATTTGGCGAAATCATCACCAACCTGGTAGATGGCGTCACCAAGTTGGATAGCCTGCCGCGTGTCTCGCGCAGCGAGCATCTCGGCGAAGAAGAAGATAAACTCCCCCCCACTGCCGAACAGGTCTCCAAGCGCAAAAAACAAAGCAACATCGAAACCATGCGCAAAACCTTCCTGGCGATGAATGATGACGTGCGCGTCGTGTTAATCAAGTTGGCCGACCGGCTTCACAATATGCGTACGCTGGGCTTCACCAAACCCGAAAAACAAAAGCGTATCGCGCAGGAAACCCTCGATATCTATGCACCGCTTGCCAATCGCCTTGGAATATGGCAAATCAAATGGGAACTGGAAGATCTTTCTCTCCGCTATGCCGACCCGGAAAAATATAAAGAAATTGCGGAGCTAATTTCTGACCGGCGCAGTGTGCGCGAAGAACAAATAACCGAAATCGTCGATCACCTTTCAAAGGTATTATTTCAGTCAGGCATTAAAGTAGAAATAAAAGGCCGCCCAAAGCACATCTATTCCATCTATAAAAAGATGATGAAGAAGGGCAAGACCTTTGAAATGGTGCGGGATATTCGCGGAGTACGCTTGATGGTTAGCGATGTTCCAGCCTGCTATGCCACGCTCGGTATCATTCACAACCACTGGCGCCCAATTCCCGGCGAATTTGATGATTATATTGCCGCACCAAAAGATAATTTCTACCAATCGCTGCATACAGCGGTTATCTATGATGATGGAAAACCACTGGAAGTGCAAATTCGCACCCAGGAAATGCACCAAAATGCTGAGTTTGGTATTGCCGCCCACTGGCGTTACAAAGAAGGCGGCTCAAAACGCGATGCAAAATACGAGCAGCACATCCTGTGGCTCAGAAAAATGATGGAATGGAATCAGGATGTCAACGATGCCCAGGAATTCGTTGACACCATGAAATCCGATGTGTTTGAAGACCGGGTGTACGTTTTTACGCCAAAAGGCGACATCATCGATCTCCCGGCCGGGTCGACGCCCATCGATTTCGCCTACCATGTACACACCGATATTGGCCACCGCTGCCGTGGTGCCAAGATAGATGGCAAACTTGTACCGCTCGAACACGCCTTCAAGACTGGCGAACGTGTCGAGATCCTTACATCAAAACAAGGCGGACCCAGCCGGGATTGGCTGAACACCAGCCTGGGACTGGTCAAGACCCAGCGCGCGCGCTCCAAGATCAAAGCCTGGTTCAAAAAAGAAGACCACGAGCAGAACCTTACCCAGGGCCGCAACATGCTCGAAAAAGAATTGCGCCGCCTGGGGCTGAGTGATACAAACCTGGAAAACCTGGCCCGCCAGCTCGATTATAAAAACCCTGATGAGTTGTTCGTTGATCTGGGCTGCGGTGATCTGGCGATGAGCCGCATCATCAATTTGCTTTCCGAAGCGGATATTCAAGCCCAGGATGAGATCATCGCATCCAACCCTAAAAGCAGCAGCATCACCACCGATGCCGTCTCCGTTGTTGGGCTGCGCGGCTTGTTGACAACCACCGCAAAGTGCTGCAACCCAATGGCAGGCGATCCGATTATCGGGTATATCACTCGCGGACGGGGCGCAACCATCCACCGCATGGATTGCCCAAATATCTTGCGCTCAAATGAACGAGAGCGGCTGGTTAAGGTATCCTGGGGTTCGCAAACCCGTACTTATCCTGTACCCATTCGCGTTACTGCTTTTGACCGCCAGGGACTGATGGGTGATATTTCCAATCTTCTGACGACTGAAGGTGTAAATATCGTAGATGTAAACGTGCGCGTAGATCATGACAACCGGGAAGCCGATACCGCCAATATCCGCCTGATTGTGGAAGTACGCGATATCGCCCAATTAAGCCGTGTACTGACGCGCATGGAAAACCTGGCCAACGTGGTCGACGCTCAGCGAATTCGCGGAGGCTAATGCCATTCGCATGCCACGCAAATGCTTTACTAATTATCTTCTTGGGTGTAAAATCTTGCCCGCCCGGCTCAGAAGATGAAACGCGGATATTGGAGAGCTTAAATGGATAAGAAATTGTACTGGCTTTCGATTGCACTTGCAGTTCTGGGTGTTTTAGTTTCAATCTATATGACAATTTACAAGCTCACATCGAATAATGCCATGTGCCTTGGCAGCGGAGATTGTTCGACAGTCAACGCCACCCACTTTTAATCAGTATACGTCATCCGGGTGTATTTTGTGGGCTTGCTTGGTTATATTCAAATACTCGGTTTGCTCATCATTGAAACACGCCAAAAAATGCCACCGGGAT
>JBBRWF010000402.1:0-4609 GCA_038249405.1 Anaerolineales bacterium | reverse complement strand
GAATAGTTGGAAATTGATTTATGCAAGTTTGCAGCCTGGCAGTCAACCCTTCCTACCAAAAGAGCGTTTTGGCGGGAAGGATATTATTTATCTACGACAGTAAATTAAAAACCATGCAACGCGGACAGCAGATTTTCGTATTTCATGTTAAACTCAACAATTGCTCATCTGAAGGAGATTCGTATGAATAAAAATCCAGGATGTCTGTCGGGACTGTTGAAGCTCTTCTTTGTAAATAAAATTTTTGATTGGGCGCAGCGGAATTTTGGCTTTGGGCGCGGCGGTTGTTGTGGATGTGGATGCGGTGTGATTTTGTTTGTGATCAGTGTTGGAGTGGTGTGTTCCATTTTGACAGGCACAGATTGGCTGCATTTTAGTTTCTAATGCGGATTAAATTAACCTGGCTGGTTGTTTTTCTGCTGGTGTGTTCTGCGTGGGTTAGCCTGACTCAACCTGTATTCGCGCAGGATGTCAGCGGTTCTCCAACACCCGGATCAACGATCGAAACAGGTTCAGATGTTAATATTTCAGAGACTCCTTCCGCGGATGGAGTTTATTCTCCTACCGAAGGGTCTTTCCTTTCTGGAGTATTGGATATAAAGGGTACGGTTCATTCGGCATGGGATTTATCGTTTTCTTACCGGGAGAACTCGACTCTGGGCTGGTTTTTCTTATCCCAGTCAAGTGAACCAATTTCAAATGGAATATTGGCATCCTGGGATACGAATAGTATTACGGATGGAAACTATGTTTTACGATTGAGAATATTTTCTACGAATGAGCCACGTGAAATTTTGGTGAATGTAACTGTGAGAAATAAACCACTCATCGTAAATGCAAGTTCAACGCCAAGTCCGACCATTGTTTTCACGGCAACAGAAACAACCCGCCCAACCCAAATTGCCACGCCACAGGTTGAAGATTTACAGCCATTGCCGCTAGCGACAACCGTGATTTCTTCAAGATATCCCAACCCGGCGGTATTGGACTCTTCGGATATCTTTAACAATTTAGGCAAGGGCATGTTGGTTGTTTTGGTTGTGTTCGGTTTTGCTGGCATTACCAGATTACTTGCTCGAAAATGACACAGCCTGCAGGGTGCTTGTGTGCGGTATTGTCAGTGACGAAAAATTTCTAATTGCTTTTCGCAAATTTTGTTGCAGCTTTCAAATAATGGCATTTGGAAAAAATAAGACTAAAGATGATCATCAGGTTTCTCTCTTCGATGTTTAAACCAACAACCAATATGACTGAAAACTTACCTTACCTTGTGATTGGCCTGGGGAATCCGGGCCGTGAATATTCTGAAACCCGTCATAATATCGGCTTTATGCTGATTGATCGTATTGCAGTGCGTTTGAATGCGCGCGGCATGAAGGTGCAGTCAAAATCAATTGTTATCACTTCCCGCTATGGGGATGAAAGGTTGATTCTTGCCAAGCCGCAAACATTTATGAATTTATCTGGACAATCTGTACAAGGCCTGGTGCGTTTTTATAAACTACCTCTTGACCATGTTTTGATTGCGCATGACGATCTTGATCTGCCATTCTGTACAATTAGAATGCGCCCTGGCGGCGGTGCGGGTGGACAGAAAGGAATTAAATCAACAATAGACCAGTTGGGCACACCTGAATTTGCGCGCCTACGATTGGGTATTGACCGCCCACCCGGAAAGATGGATGCTGCTTCATATGTTCTGCAAGAATTTTCTCAAAAAGAGCTATTGGCTGTTTCTGAAACACTGGATCGGGCGGCAGACGCGGCCTTAACATGGGTGAGCGAAGGACTGAACGAAGCCATGAATAAATTTAATGGCCAGGCCAACGGCGGCAAGATAAACACTCCCAACACACCTTGATTAATTATGGAATTAATCCTTGCACAAATCCGGTCAACAACTGAATATCAGTCTATTCTAAAGCAAATCCAATCTGGTACCCAATTGCCCGGATTGGGGCTGCCCAGGGCAGCCCGGTTAGCCTTGCTTGCTGCTTTGCATGGTGACTTGAACAGACCGATTTTGCTTCTGACGGATAGGGCGGACCATGCGCTGGCTGTTTTTGATGAACTCGGTTTTTGGGCACCGGGCGTGCCGCGTTATTTATTTTCAGAACCTAATCCGCTTTTTTATGAAAACGCTGCCTGGGGTAACACAACGCGGCGCGAGCGATTGCAGGCACTAACCGTTTTATCCAGTTATCACTTACCATTTGCTGAGAAACCATCCGTGGCGCCGGTTATTATTGCTTCGGCGCGGGCGATCATGACACGCACTCTTCCGCGACGTGATTTTTTGAAAGCCAGCAAACGAATTGCGATTGGCCAGGAGATCCAGCCAGATGTGCTTATTCATCACTGGGCAGATATTGGTTATCAATCGGTGGAAATTGTTGTGGAACCCGGTCAATTTTCGCGGCGTGGTGGTATTTTAGATATCTGGGTGACAGCCGATGTACTTCCGGCGCGGTTGGATTTCTTTGGGGATGAGATTGAGACCATGCGTCGTTTTGACCCCGGTTCTCAGCGCACAGTAGCAAAGCTGGAAAACTTACTGGTCAGTCCGGCGAGGGAATATCTGGTTGATGGCCAGGCTGAAAGTGCTGAAGGTTTAGAGAATACGATATCGGAATTTTCGATTCCAGTAATCCACAAAGTAATTGCCTCTATTCTCGATTACCTGCCGACGCGCGGATTAGTACTGGTTGATGATCTTTCCCTGTCTGAGGTGATGGTGGGTGAGGTGGAAGACCAGGCAGTAAAATTCCGACAAGAGTCGATTGGTGAAGGGACGCTCGCACAAGATTTTCCTGTACCATACCTGACCTGGTCTGAAGTACTGGATTCTATTGAGGCGCATACCTGGTTGGAGCTTGCAAGGAGCGCTCAGGGTTTAACGGATGAGCCGCCATTACTCGAATTGTTTGGGCATGACCAACGCTTTGGCGGACGCTTGAAGCCTTTTGTGGAATACCTGACCGCGCTAATCGGGCAAGGAGATCAGATTATTGTTGTTACCCGCCAGCGAGAGCGTCTTGAAGAACTCTGGCTGGACCAGGTTAACAGTTTGCTGGAAGCAGCCAGCTGCACCGGCAGAGTTCAATTTGCTGACTCCTCGCTTTCAGAAGGCTGGATTCTCAGTCCTGAATCTGACTGCCCGCTGCACTTAATCACGGATTCTGAGATATTTGGCTGGGAACGGCCGACGCCACGCAGCAGCCGCCAGCAGCAAGCTGTTGATGCTCCGGAATCGGCTTTTGCCGATTTACGCGCCGGGGATTTTGTGGTTCACGTTGACTATGGGATTGGTCGATTTTTGGGTCTTGTGCGCCGTGTGCTGGATAAACTTGAGCGCGAATTTCTGGTTATTGAGTATGACGGCGGCGACCAGGTGTTTGTGCCTGTTTTTCAGGCAGACCGGCTGACGCGATATGTGGGAACCGAGGGTGGTCTGCCAAATGTTACCCGCCTGGGTACCCATGAGTGGAGCAATGCGAAGGCCAGTGTTAAAGAGTCAGTCCAAAAGGTGGCAGAGGATTTGTTGGAACTTTATGCAAAGCGCCAAACAATTAGCGGCTATGCTTATGGGTCTGATACACAGTGGCAAAAAGAGCTTGAAGACAGTTTTCCATACGTGGAAACACCTGATCAGGTGAGCGCAATTGCTGCGATCAAGAGGGATATGGAAACTGCGCGCCCCATGGACCGTTTGCTGTGCGGCGATGTGGGATACGGTAAAACTGAAGTTGCGTTACGAGCTGCTTTTAAAGCTGTGCAGGATGGCAGGCAGGTAGCGGTGTTGGTACCAACTACTGTGTTGGCGCAACAACACTTTGAAACATTCCAACAGCGGTTGGCTGCATTTCCGGTGGCGATTGAGATGCTCTCCCGGTTCAGAACCCCGAGGGAACAAACGGAAATTTTGCGCAAACTGCTTCTGGGACAGGTGGATATCCTGATTGGGACACATCGTTTGATCTCTCATGATGTGGAATTTAAGGATTTAGGCCTGGTAATCATTGACGAAGAGCAGCGTTTTGGCGTAACGCATAAAGAGCACCTGAAGAAACTGCGTACTGAAGTAGATGTGCTTACCTTGACTGCCACGCCAATTCCTCGAACATTGTATATGGCTCTGACCGGGGTACGAGACATATCCAATCTCAATACTCCACCCGAAGAACGGCTGCCTGTCATTACTCACATTGGACCTTATTCGCCTAAGCTTGTTCGTCAGGCAGTGCTGCGAGAATTAGAAAGAGGCGGGCAGATCTTTTTTGTGCATAACCGGGTGCAGACCATTCATGCGATGAAAATGCATCTCCAAAAACTTGTCCCGGAAGCACGAATTGGTATTGGGCATGGACAGCTGGATGAAAAAGAACTTGCATCGGTGATGCATAATTTTACGGATGGCAAGATTGATATTTTGCTTTCGACGACCATCATCGAAAGTGGTCTGGATATTCCAAACGCGAATACACTGATCATTGATCGTGCCGATACGTTTGGCTTGGCGCAACTTTACCAGTTGCGTGGGCGAGTGGGGCGCGCCGCTTCACGCGCTTACGCTTACTTTTTCAGACACCGGAAAAAAGTCCCCACGATT
>JBBRWF010000401.1:0-4613 GCA_038249405.1 Anaerolineales bacterium | reverse complement strand
TTCGACAAGTTCTACATTGAATTTGAAAAAGCACATGAAGCGCATCTTTGGGCTTCAACAAAAATTCGGAGCGGTCAGAAAAGACGACAGCGTGCTGTGGGAGCAGGTCGAAAGCACAAGTACGATTTGCGAGACCGCTTAAGGAAGTCGCGTTCGAGTATGCGTTTTTGATTGATCGGTTGGGAACGTGAATCAGGCTGGAGGTCGATATGAGTGTTGAGGTTACCAAAGAGGAGATTCTTCATCGATTCGCCCAGGCGTTTGATCAGCTCGCAGGCTTGGTCGATCAGTTCACACCTGAACAAGCGATACGTCCTGGCGTGCTTGGTTCATGGTCATTGTGCGATCTTCATGCGCATCTGATTGCGCATGAACAGCGCGCCATCGCCGAAGTGCAAGCGGCGCAACAAGGACAATCATTTCTGATCGATCATGAAGCCAACGACACTTTCAATGCTGGTGCGGTGTTTGCATGCCAAACGCTGGATTTTAATTCGATTCGACACGCTTGGGAGTCCTCCTACCAGACCGTTATCAATTTCATAACAACCATTCCCGAATCTGAGTTCGCACTGACGAGTATTACGGTACAGCAATTAGATGACTCAATTGATGGCGCTCTGGCGAATAACACATACGCACACTATGCAGAACATTATCCGGATGTGATGCAATGGCGTCGATACTTAGAGACCGATCGAACAGCGCAAGGGTGAATTAATTACTGGCAGGCGATACCTACAATGTAACTACGACTTGCAAGCCGGGGAACCTATAGAGGGCGAATGGTGTACTTTATCTATAAATAATTTCATGCCGTATTCTCTGGAGAACTTCAATGGATCGTATAATAAAGTTACCCTTTGGATTAATCGGTCTGGCCTTTGCGCTGGCCGCGTGCGCCCCCCAAGCGCCGATAACGATCTCACCTTCAGCTACGCCTAATATCAATTCTAACAGTCGATTCGGAACGACCAAAATCGAAGCCGTTGGCTCTTCGGGAGTCAGCGGCACGTTTATGGCAAAAGATAATGGAGACGGAACAACTCAAGTGATCGTCCAACTCGACCATGCTGGAGACTTTAATCCCTGGGGCATCTTTGCCACTGGCGATTGTCAAAATGGCGTTCCCGTTGATACACGTCCCATCTTTAGCCTGGCGGATATCGAGTCGGGGCACAAGGAAGAAACCATAGAAACTGCACCATACGAGTCGGTTCCAGGCGATTTGATCGTTATCATTTATGGCATCATGCAAGACGGAACTCAACAAATGGCAGCCTGTGCAAATCTTGGAATGCCGCAAACCGCGAATGGGGTATCGCCCACGCCATCGGCAACTTCAGATTGTGACTCCGGTCAACCCGCTGCTGTCCTAATGCCTTCAAGCGATGCCTGGCTGGCTTTCAGCGGGACGCATAATAACAATACAGATATTTACGTTCTTGACGCGGATGCAACCCTGAAGAAACCCGATCAAGCCACTGCAATCCGTCTCACCACCAATCCCGCCGTTGACTTTGACCCAACCTGGTCGCCGGATGGAACCCGCATTGCATTTCGAAGTCAGCGCGATGGCAACGACGAGATTTACATCATGAACGCAAATGGGACCTGTCAGACCAACCTAACGCGCGATCCGCGCGATGATTGGTCACCAGCCTGGTCGCCAGATGGAAAGCGAATCGCCTACGCTCATTTTTTTGCAGGCAACTCTTTTACAGATATAGTTGTGATCAACGGGGATGGTTCAGGCTTTCAACGCTTGACAAATGCAAGCGGAGAATACCCGGTCTGGTCACCGGATGGAACGCAAATCGCCTTTGCCTCCGCCCGAGATGGCAACTACGAAATCTATGTGATGAACGCTGACGGAACGAATCAAACGCGGCTGACGAATGATCCGGCTTACGATATGTCGCCAGCCTGGTCGCCGGATGGCAAACGCATCGCCTTCGACACACAGCGGGATTATTATCCCCCGGCAGAGGTTGGCATTGGCACTGAATTTGAGATACACATCATCAACGCCGACAGTTCGGGCGACACCCGCCTGACAAACAACCGCGATGAAGATCGTTTCCCAACCTGGGGGGCGAACGGACTGATTGCGTTCACGCGCAATGGCGATCTCTTCGTGATGAAGCCAGATGGTTCCGATCAAACGCTATTGTTCAACCGCGATATTCTTCAGCTCGACAGCAACACCTTTGCGGCCTGGTGGCCCGTTCATTGATATGCACACCGTTGAAACTGTCGAAAAAGTCACTTTTCAAAAATAAATTTTTAAAAGTGGGACGGAAACGCTGAAAAGCATCTGGTTTTGGTGTTCCGCACAACATTTTGGCAATATTTTGGCATTTTTTTAGCCTGTTGTGGGAGATTTTTTTGAACATTTTTAGAACCAGGGGTTTTTCGACAGTCTCGTTAGGCGGATATGCCATGTATAATTGATGGGTAGGTGTGAGGTGAATCATCTCCACTGTTTTTTAAATATAAGAAAAGGAGTAACTGTGAACACAAAAAATTCTGTGCGTTTTGGTTTGGTGATTCTGGTTGTAGTAAGTCTGCTTTTTACAACGACAACTACTGTAGTAGCTGGAGGGCAAGAAAAAGATAAAACTCCAAATGACTACTATTACAACGCAAGGTTACGAGTAAAAAGGGCAAATTAAGCCAGTCTAGCCCTGCGGTGAGAGTGATACGAGGCAAAATGTTGATTAGCAGAACTCAGCAATAGTTTGATGCCAATCAGAGGGGATTCGTACCAAATTTGTCCATACAATGCCGTTCACCCAGACAGATGGACAAAATTCTGGTGCT
Organism: Anaerolineales bacterium; assembly: GCA_038249405.1. Classification (GTDB taxonomy): domain Bacteria; phylum Chloroflexota; class Anaerolineae; order Anaerolineales; family Villigracilaceae; genus UBA5195. The sequence continues at coordinate 1,790 of JBBRWF010000401.1, read as the reverse complement.
TTCCCTTCTCAACCTTGCGTTGTAATACTACGTTGGCCAAGTAAGCACTTCCACGTCGGATGCAATTCCTTATCTCAACACAGGAAAGCCAGGAATTCTTCCTAACGCAGTCAACCCTGTACCAGGAGGCGGAAATGCAACCGCGTTAGCCTCTCTTGGTTGGGCGGCAGCGCGAATGGATGGTAAAGCTAATACGTCTCTCAGTGCTGGTGTTTCAGGCACATTTAGTCTATGCGCTACAGCAACTCAAGTATACAAAAATGGTACGCCGAAAGGTGGTGCTGGACAAGTCTGCGGTGCGCGCGCAGGAGGAGGGAGTGTTAGTTCCAAAAAAAGCGTGTATGAGTATGTGTTTGGCTCAACTTGGCGATTAGATACAAACCACGCTGTTACTGCTTCGGGGTATAGCTGGTATCCAAGTCTAACAATATACGCTACCCCGTAAAGTAAACTTATTCACATCTCACACCTACCCTATTTTATTTATATTGGAAAAGCAGGTATGAAAATGCTCCGCAGAATAATCTTATCTCTCATGTTGACAACAATCTGGACTCTTACGAGTTGCTCCTCACAGGGAAATACAGAGACGCAACCTGATTCTACAATCCAGTGGAGTGATTTGGATATTACTCATCCAGCAGGAAGTCAACGATGTTGGAATATACCAACTATAGGAAAAGCCCCGACATGGGAAGAATTTAAGAAAAATTTTCAATACGGATTAGTGATGGGAATGTCCGAGAAAGACATATCTGGGGCGAGCGAAATTGGGTATCAAACATTTGAAGTAATGCCCAATCAATCATTGACCGCTAATTTACATCTATGGTATCCAGAAGGAAATACCGAATCGACAACAATTAGGTTTCTTGTGTTGTTGGACGAAAGGCAGTTGACTAACGTATTTGATACGGGACAAAGTTACGATCTACTAGTTCATAGCGGAGACGACATTATTATCACACTAAATCTTCCCCCGTTATCTATAGGGATTCACGATATTATTATTATCGGCATTCCTTATGTAAATGACTACCCAGTACCAGAAGGCATTGTAAAAATACTAAGCAATCGCATCACTTTAATTGCAGGAACTCCCGATGCATCTTTCAGACCAATTAGTTTTTCTGCTCTATCCGCCGAAGGCTTGGTCTCGAAAGGCGATCCTAAAATACCTCTCTCATTAACATTAACGAAAAAATCACTTCTAACTTGGAATTGGCCAGAGAAATGGCTGAGTATTGCACCCAACAACTCGGTCGATTTTTTTATTTTGGCAGGTTATGAAAATGTTATAAATGCAGACGCCGTATATCTTACCGAATTAGAGTCGTCATTTTTTGCATTATTGCTTTTTGTTGATTACCAACAGGTTGACGTTTCGCCTGAAAAAAACGTAATTTATGGGAAGGTGAACAAGAATACTGCATATGCTCGCATCCCTGCCGAAGTTGGATTGCTTCCGTCCGGAAAACATCATGCGCTTGTCTTACGAATAAATCTTCCAGGCATTCCTGTATGTCTAATCCAAGAGACATCCGAAGCGCGTATCTTGCCTCTTAACATTACTGGCTCATTAGTAGGAATTGATGTTACGCCAAAGTAAATATTTTCTAGATTTATTAAAAACCGCCTAACAAAGCGTGCACAGATGAAGTGGGAAGTCAAGGGGGAAGAGGAGATTGCCAACAAAAAGACGAATCAAACTGAAAACAGTTCGGCTCGTCTCTCGTGGGGGTGATTTATTATATCGTCAATTGACTTTTGCCAGACCGCACTAGCAACAC
>JBBRWF010000400.1:0-4618 GCA_038249405.1 Anaerolineales bacterium | reverse complement strand
TTACCGAAGCGATTGACGCCATCTCCAGCACAGCAGCCAGCCACCAGCGCACCTTCATCGTCAAGGTGATGGGGCGCAACTGCGCCGCTGGCAAGTGCGCCGTATAGTGCCAGGTAGCCGCAGTTGCGCCCCATCACCTTGACGATGAAGGTGCGCTGGTGGCTGGCTGCTGTGCTGGAGATGGCGTCAATCGCTTCGGTAATGCGGTGCAGGGCGCTGTCGGTACCGATAGTCATATCTGTACCGTAAAAATCGTTATCAATTGAACCCACCAGCCCTACAATCAATAGTGCCGGGTGTGCCGCGGCCATCTCGGCTCCGATTTCGCCATTTTGTTCCAGTTCTGCCACGAGTGACGGCCATTCCTGCCGGAAGATGTGCGCCCCGGTCAGCGAACCATCGCCGCCAATCACGATCAGGCCGTCGATACCGAGCTGGATCAGGTTGCGCGCGGCTTTGCGCCGCCCATCGCGCGCCATAAATTCTTCACTGCGCGCGGTACCAATCAGTGTGCCGCCGCGGTGCAAAATACCCGCGACACCGTTCCAATCCATCTTATGGATGAGTTCGCCGCCTTCCACCAGCCCCTGGTAGCCTTCGTTTACGGCGTACACTTCGGCGCCCTGGTCAATTCCAGTGCGCACTACAGCCCTGACGGCCGCATTCATTCCCTGTGCATCGCCTCCGCTGGTCAATACAGCGATTCGTTTTGTTGAGGTCATTGTTCTAAAAAGCTCCTGTTCCAAAAAATCTTACATCATTGTACAACCATACTGCAAAAAACAGGTTTCCCCATCCACCTTTTTACTTCAGCATCGGCATCTTAATCCCATGCCGCCTGGCCGCTGCGATGGCGATGTCATACCCGGCATCTGCATGGCGTACCACGCCCATGCCCGGGTCTGTGGTCAGTACTCGCTCAAGTCGTGCCGCTGCTTCCGGCGTGCCATCTGCCACGATCACCTGTCCGGCGTGCTGACTGTAGCCAATGCCAACCCCTCCGCCGTGATGAAAGGATACCCACGTGGCTCCGCCCACAATGTTGATCATGGCATTAAGAATGGCCCAATCCGAGATGGCATCCGAACCATCCAGCATGGACTCGGTTTCGCGGTTGGGACTCGCCACCGAGCCGCAGTCCAGATGGTCGCGCCCGATTACGATTGGAGCCTTCAGAATGCCTTTGGCAACCATCTCGTTAAACTTCAGCCCGGCTTTGGCACGTTCGCCGTAACCCAGCCAGCAGATACGTGCTGGCAGCCCCTGGAACGGCACCTTCTCGCGCGCCATTTTCAACCAGCGGTGTAAATGCTCGTCGTCCGGGAACAACTCCATCACCGCTTCATCGGTCCGGTAAATATCTTCCTTTTCTCCAGAGAGCGCCACCCAGCGGAAAGGTCCCATGCCCTCGCAGAAAAGCGGTCGGATGTAAGCCGGTACAAACCCCGGGAATTCAAACGCATCGCTCACCCCGTTATTAAAGGCCTGCTGGCGCAGGTTGTTGCCGTAATCAAAAACTTCCGCGCCCTGGCGTTGAAACGCCAGCATCGCGCGCACATGTTTTGCCATTGAATCCATGGCCATCTTTTTATAGGTCTGCGGATCGCTGACGCGCAGCTCATCCGCCGCGGCCACACTCAGCCCGCTGGGCACATAATACAATGCCTCGTGCGCTGAAGTCTGGTCTGTCACCACATCTGGAATGATGCCGCGCGTCACCAGTTCAGGATAAATATCGGCTGCGTTGCCTACCAACCCTATGGAGATGGGTTTGCCCGCGGATTTATACTCATCGACCAGTGTCATGGCTTCTTCGAGTGTATCCACCACCATGTCCACGTAGCCAATGGCCCTGCGGCGCTCCGCCCGCTCTTTGTCCACTTCCACTATCAGCCCCACACCCTCGTTCATCGTGATCGAAAGCGGCTGGGCGCCACCCATGCCGCCCAGCCCTGCCGTCAGGACAAATTTCCCCTTCAGCGTGCCCCAGCCTTTGAGTTTTGCCAGCGCGCCAAAGGTTTCATACGTGCCCTGCAGTATGCCCTGCGTGCCGATATAAATCCAGGATCCGGCAGTCATTTGCCCATACATGATCAGGCCCTTTTTGGCCAGTTCATCAAAATGTTCCCAGGTGGCCCAGTGCGGCACAAGGTTTGAATTGGCGATCAGAACTTTGGGGGCATCCTTGTGTGACTTAAATACCACCACTGGCTTTCCAGACTGCACCAGCAGTGTCTCATCTTCTTCCAGGTTGATGAGCGATTCCAGGATCGCATCGAATGATTCCCAATCACGCGCGGCTTTGCCGCGGCCGCCGTAAACGACCAGGTCCTCAGGTTTTTCAGCCACTTCAGGATCAAGATTGTTTTGGATCATGCGGTAGGCGGCTTCACTCAGCCAGTTCTTGCAGGTCAATTGAGTGCCGCGCGGCGCGCGGACAACACGTGAAGTGGACATGGGCAGCTCCTCAAGGTGGGTTGGGGTATCGCTCACAATTATACGCCCCAAAAAAGACATCGGAAACCTTTCGGTCTCCGATGTCTCTGTGCCGGTGGTGTCTCCCGGAAAGTTGTCAGTTCTGAGTTGCAAATTGAGCAAAATTTGTTGTTTTGAGGCGTTGCACCAGTTCATCCTGGGCATCGCACCAGATCGGCCGCAGCGGGCAGTCATCGCCAAAGGAACAAGCATTCTCATCAGTAACGCATTCATTCAGCGCGATCGGGCCGTCGATTGCTTCGACTACATCCAGCAGCGAAATTTCATCGGGTTTCCGGGCCAGTGTTACACCGCCGCGCGCGCCGCGGGAAGTTTGTAGCAGTCCCGCGATCGAAAGCTGTGAGATGATCTTTGCCAAAAACGAAGGCGGAATATGTTGTTCCTTTGCAATTTGGCTTGTGGCTGCGCGTTGAGCCTGTTCAAGTTTCGAAATATAAAGAACTGCGCGGATTGCATAGTCGGCCTGGCGGGTTATTTGCATAACAAACCTCTCTCTTACGTGATCGTCCCGCTTCAATTTGCGCTGCTTTGCGTGCAAATCGTACAGGGCAAGGTGGATGGAGTTTGCGCGAGCCTGCGTGTCCCAAAATTTGCTAAGACGATCAGGCAAAAAAATGTAGCGCTAAAACGAGTAAAAAGGGTAATTTTCACCCAGATATACCATATTCTAGTTCTGTGAGCCAGAATCTGCAAGTGACCATCGTCATGGATAAAATGTGACCTTTTACTCCGATATCCTGTGCAGAAAATAATTTGTACCAAAAATAATCAAAAAGTCGCGATCGATGTGCATCGACCGCGACTTTTTGATTACACAGTTTGCTTACTGGGTAATCTGAACGTTCCCCGCGCCCATTTCGACAATGATCGTCAGCATCGGGCCGCTTCCTTCTTGAGTATAGGTGTCATTATGTTTGCTCCAACTGCTCGGCGCCTGAATGTTGGATAACCCGCTGCTCACCTTGATCGTGGCTGCTACATTGGCGGGCACAACCAGCGTCAGGTTGCTCATCCCCGAGCGGATTGTAGCGCTGCCGTCTCGTTGTAACGGACCGCCAAAATCGAGTTTGTAATTGCCAGCGCCGCTTTCGAATATAAGAGTTCCAAAATTCGCGTTACCCAGGTTCTTAAGCGTTACATTCGATGCGCCGGTCTTGTAGCTGAGTAGGCTCATTTTGGTCGGGTTGGGCGCAGAAAAATCAGCCGTCACTTCTGCTGCGCCATCGTTAACCGTTAAACTGGTCAGCGCCAGCCCGCCAAAATCAAAAAAGCCCTTGTATGCGCCGGCATTAATCGTCAAAGCCATTTTGCCAGAGCCCAGTTTTAGATCCCAGGTGTTTTTAACGTTGCTCAGGCTCGGCAATCCGTTCAACTTGTAATTACCCTGAACGATACTCACATCCAAACCATCGGTCTTAATCACAGGTTTGAAGTCTGCAATATTATAAGTGGCTGTGCCTTCCGCCAATTTTGCTGCGCCGGGCGCCAGGTACAATTCGCCCGCGCCGAATGCCAGGCTCAGGTTGGCATCTCCATCTGGAGCAGCAACCGATATCTCGTCGGTTATATCGGGTCCCGCAGTTTTGCTGATCGGCAGATCGGTCTGGATACCACAGGCCAGTGTGGCCAGTGCCAACACCAGCAGACCAAGAAATAGTTTATTAGTCATTGAAATCTCCTCAACACGATTTTTTAGAAATCGGATTATTTAATTTACGCACTTATACCCAAAAAGTTGCGAAAGCATGCCCGCACCCGGCGCGGATTATCCAACCTGCTGCCGGTAAAGCTCGAAGCCATCTCCTGTATCCTTCACCCAGACTTGTTCCAGCTCGCGCGCAACGCGCCAGCCCACATAAATATCGCCTATTGCGCCCCCGGCATTAATGATTATGCCTGCCAGCAGCAGCCCCAGCCAGGTATGTGGTACAAAAAAGCATGCCAACAAGCCCAGTATGGTGAGCGCAAGCAGCGGAGCAAAGGCAACCGCGAGATATTGGCGTTTGGGATAATACCAATCTGGCATGGCAGCATATGCGTAGCCAGGTCCGACCCCAAACTCTGGGCGAGCGTGGGCAAAAACCCAAAAAAATAGCCCGTGTATAAGTTCGTGGAGCAATAT
>JBBRWF010000399.1:0-4631 GCA_038249405.1 Anaerolineales bacterium | reverse complement strand
TGATCCGCGGACGCAATTTCTACCGGTTGTGATCATGACCTCATCCAATGAGGAAGAAGATATCTATACCAGCTATAAGCTGGGGGCAAACAGCTATGTGCGCAAGCCAATCGCATTTGATAACTTCGCGGAATCTGTACAGCAGTTAGGCTTGTACTGGTTATTGATTAATCAAGCACCACCCCTATCTCCAACGCGTGCTGAACCAGGATGAAAGATAAACGGCTGTACACGAATCTGCGGGTTCTAATCGTCGAAGACACCCCTGCCGACGCCGAGCTCATGGTACTGCGTCTGGAAACAGAAGGCTTCAAAGTAAACTGGACACGTATTGAAACCGAAGAGGCTTACAAATCGGCGCTGGATACTCCATTCGATCTGATTCTCTCCGATTGGTCGCTGCCGCAATTCAACGGTTTAGTTGCATTACAGCTCATGCAGGAGCGTAGGATCGATACTCCTTTCATCCTTGTATCAGGCGGCATCGGCGAAGAAACCGCCGTTGCCGTGATGCGCCAGGGCGCAGCCGACTACCTCCTGAAAGACCGCATGGATCGTCTGGGGCAGGCGGTTAAAAATGCACTGGAACAAAAGCGCCTCAAGGATGAATACAAAAAAGCAGTCGAAGCGTTATCGGCTTCAGAGGCCGAACTGCGCGCATTATTCGCGTCTATGCAGGATTTAGTGCTGGTACTCGACCGAGAAGGGGTATATCGCAGGATTGCCCCAACCAAACCAGATTTATTAATCCTGCCTGCCGATGAATTACTCGGAAAAAAGTTATACGATGTGTTCCCACCGGGTCAGGCGCAGGAATTCACACACACGATTCAAAAAGTGCTGGAAACACGACAAACCGATACGATTGAATATGGAATATCGCTCCGGGGAAAACTGGTCTGGTTTGAAACGTCAATTTCACCCCTTTCGGATGACGAAGTGATCTGGGTCGCGCGCGATATCAGCGAGCGCAAACAGGCCCAGGCGCAAAATCAATTACAGGCAGCGGCCTTAGAGGCCGCTGCCAACGGAATTGTGATCACCGATCGGGATGGCGTTATCGAATGGGTAAACCCGGCTTTTACCGCCCTCACCGGTTACACCCTATCCGAGGCAGAAGGAAAAAACCCGCGCGAACTGGTCAAATCGGGTCAGCATGAGCGGGTGTTTTACAAACAAATTTGGGATACGATCCTGGCCGGCGAGGTCTGGCAGGGTGAATTGAACAATCGCCGGAAAGACGGCAGCCTATATTCAGAAGAACAAACCATTACGCCATTGCTGGATACAGCCGGACGGATCACCCATTTCATCGGGATTAAACAGGACATTAGCGCTCGCAAACAGGCCGAATCGGCCTTGAGGCAATCTGCCGTCCGCCGGGAGGTGATTGCGGCACTGGGCCGAGCCCTGGCTGCTGCAATTGATTTAGAAGTGATTTATCGTACAGCCAAAGATTACATCCAATCGACAATCGATTGTCCAAATTTCGCGTTCACGTTATTCGATCCACAGCAGGAAATCCTTAAGGCGGCTTTTGTCAGTTCTGATGGAGTCTTGATGGATGTCAACGCCATACCGCCTCTACAATTTGACCTTCAACATGCTTCCAGCGGGCGTTCAAAGGCTATCGCTTCACAATCTCCAGAAATTGTACTGGATATGGAAGCCAAAAGAAAACCGGGGGTAGGGCTGGTATTAGGGAGTGAGATGGAACCTCAATCGGCCATCTATGTCCCCATGCTTGCTGAAGGCCAGGTGATTGGGCTGATGGAATTACAAAGCTACCAGAACGGGGCATATACTGCTGAAGATGGCGAATGGCTGAGTATGGCAGCCAATCAAATCGGCATGTCCATCCAAAACGCCCGTCTTTTTACTCGCGCCCAACAAAGAATCGCCGAATTATCTGCCCTGGCCATCATCGACTCCGCGGTCACTTCCCGTCTTGCTCCCCAAGCAACGTTTGAAATTCTATTGGAACAGGTGACCACTCAACTGAAGACGGATGCCGCGGTTCTCTTTTTATTCAATCCCCAAAGCCAGGAATTGGAATGTGTATTCGAACGGGGATATACCCGAACAAGGAATCTGCAAATCCGCCTGCGTCTGGGCGAAAGCCTGGCCGGTCAGGTGGCGTTTAATAAGCGCATGTTGCATTTTAATCTACTCTCCTCAGAAAACGCGCATTTGTTAAAAGAAGATTCCCTTTTAGAAGGATTTGAGGATTATTATGGGGTTCCTCTGTTAGTTGAGGGCGAGATCATCGGGGTTTTGGAAGCGTTGCACCGTTCACAGTTGAATCCAGACTCAGATTGGCTGCGCTTTCTGGCAATGCTCGCCGGACAATCCGCCATCGTAATTTCTACGCTTCGACTTTACGAAGATGTGCACCGTGGCAACGTGGAGCTGCTTAAAGCCTATGATGCTACCATTGAAGGCTGGTCACAGGCCATGGACCTGCGCGACAGTGATACCGAAGGTCATACCCGGCGGGTTACAGAAATGGCAATTCACCTGGCGAAAGAAATGGGTATCGCAGAGGAGTTGTTGATCCATCTCCGCCGCGGGGCACTGCTGCACGACATCGGCAAATTGGGCGTGCCGGATTCGATCTTGCGGAAACCTGATTCTCTCTCAGAAGACGAATGGGTATTGATGAAAAAACATCCCGAGTATGCTTATCATATGTTAGAGTCGATCGAATATCTTCACCCTGCTTTGGATATCCCCTACTGCCACCACGAGAAATGGGATGGGGCGGGTTATCCGCGTGGATTAACCGGCAACGAGATACCCCTGGCGGCACGTTTGTTCGCGGTCATTGATGTCTGGGATGCGCTCACCTCCGACCGTCCCTATCGTAAATCCCTGACAGAAGAAGCCGCCTTGCAGCACATCAGCGATCAGGCGGGTAAACACTTCGATCCGCAGGTGGTCGAAGCATTTATCAGGCTTTATAAAAAGAATCTGCACACTTTGGGCTTCTTAGAATGAATGTTCAATATGCCGTTGCTCTAACTATTTCCGCAATCGTATCGGGCGTTGTTGCGATGATTGCCTGGCGTCGTCGCGCCGCCCCAGGTGCGGTTGGCCTGGCGGCGGCTATGCTGGCGCTTACCGTTTGGGCACTCACTTATGCCATCCGGTGGCTGGTTGCCAACCAGAATGACCAGTATTTTTGGTTAGATGCCACTTATCTCGGTGTAGTGATCGCTCCGACTGCATTTTTAATTCTTGCAATTCAGTTTACCAACCGGGGGAATAAACTGACCCGGCGTAATCTGGCCCTGGTTTCTATTGAGCCAGCCTTGACATTGCTGTTGCTCTGGACGGACCCTTTCCATGGCCTATTTTTTGCAGGCATGCGCACCACAGGCACCATTCTCAATGGAGGGGTGTGGTTCTGGGTCAACGTGATCTATTCATATGCTTTGCTGCTCATAGCAGCAGCGCTGCTTGCACAGGCATTTTGGCGAGCCCCTTATCTGGTTCGCCAACAGACAGGCACAATGCTGGCGGGTATGCTGCTGCCGTGGATTAGTAATATCATCAGTTTGACCAGGATCAGCCCGTTCCCTGATTTAGATGTCACACCGTTTATGTTCGTCGCGAGTGGACTGGTGTTTGCGCTAGGGTTGTTTCGCTATCGCCTGTTGGATATTGTACCCATTGCGCGCCATAAATTGTTCGAAAGCATGAGCGATGGCGTGATCGTGCTGGATATACAACATCGGATCGTAGATATTAATCCTGCCGCACAGCACATCCTTGGGATTTCAGAAATTGGAATTGGACAATCTGCAGGTGAGACATTTGTGTTGTGGCCAAACCTGACCCAGGCGTTTCGCACGAATATCGAGACCCGCATAGAAATACAGGTTATACAGGATTCCCGGCAAGATTATGAAGTGCGGATTTCACCTCTTTTAGATCAGCGCCGAAACTTGACCGGACGGCTGATCATTATGCAAAATATTACCGAGCGCAAACACGTTAATGAGGAGCTGCGCAAAAACGAAGAGCGTTTTCGATCTGTTGTTCAGACGGCCACAGATGCCATCGTAACAGCCGATGCGAATGGGAAGATCGTCACATGGAATCAAGGAGCACTGAATATCTTCCAATATTCCGAAACTGAAATCCTGGGACAGCCTCTTTCCATATTGATGCCCGAAAAGTTTCGCAACCAGCATCAGGCGGGAATGGAGCGCCTGGCTGCAGGCGGCGAACCACACAGCATCGGGCAAATTATCAAAATCCTCGGACTGAGAAAAGATGGAGCGGAAATTCCCATCGAGCTTGTTTTGTCAAATTGGCAGTCCGGTAAGGACGTATTTTTCACCGGGATTATCCGCGATGTCAGCGAACGCCAGCAGTTGGAAGATTCTCTCCAGTATCAGAGTACGCATGACTTTTTAACTGGTTTTTTTAACCGGCGATTTATTGTGGCAGAAATTGAACGATTGCAGCAAAGCCGGCAATTCCCTATCAGTATCTTGATGATGGATGTCGATGGACTGAAAGGGGTCAATGATACCCTGGGGCACAACGCAGGGGATGACCTTCTTTGTCGGGCCGCCCAGGTTTTGAAAACCGTTTTTCGCCGGGAAGACCTGGTGGCCAGGATC
>JBBRWF010000398.1:0-4656 GCA_038249405.1 Anaerolineales bacterium | reverse complement strand
TCAAACTCCAGAGCCTTCTCCGCAATATGCTCAAGATCAGCCATTGGCATCACGCCGCCAGTAGGGTTACTGGGCGAGTTGATGATGATCAATTTTGTGCGCGCATTGACCAAACTGTCAAAGATCTGCATGTCAAAGGAAAAATTTTCTTCTTCAAGTAACGGCACAGCGACCGGCACTCCGCCTGCCACTTTTATCATGGCCTCGTAGGTAGGAAACCCCGGGTTAGGATAGATAACCTCATCCCCTGGCTCAATCAAGGCCAGGGTGGGAAAAAATAGGGCAGGCTTTGCCCCCGGTCCCACCACTACTTCAGCCGCATCAATATGAATTCCACGGCGGCGGCCGCAATCATCGGCGATCACTTGTTGTAAAGAGGGCATGCCAGAAGGTGGAGTGTAACGCGTACGGCCCTCGGTAATGGCACGAATACCAGCCATACTGACATTGGCAAATGTATCAAAATCTGGTTGACCAATCTCAAAGTGGACAATCTCTCTGCCGGCTGCCTCAAGCTTATTAGCTTTAGCAAGCACCTGGTAGGCGCCTTCGGGTTTGAGATGGCTGGTGCGTTGAGCGTATGACGTCATTTTTTTCACCCTAGAGCATTTTTGTTAATTCGTCGAATTCTTCGTCTTTCATACCAAACCAGTTTTCTGGTGAAGGGAAGGTTTTGGTAGTGACTTCGCTTGCATACAGCTTGAGACCATTCAAGATCACTTCGCCAGCATTTCCAAACACCTTGGCCATTTTGGGAGTGAACTTGGGGTACAGTCCAAACATATCATGGTAAATCAAGAGCTGTCCATGGGCATCCGGACCTGACCCAAGGCTCATGATGATACAGTTCTCAGCTCTCTCTGTGATTAGTTTGCATAAACGATCCGGAACAAGTTCGAGCAAAATGGCAAATGCACCAGCCTTTTCCAGGGCCTTGGCATCGTCAACAATCTTCTTTGCCATTGCAGCCGATTTACCCTGTACACGGAAACCACCCAGCGCAGAGACGGACTGAGGTGTAAGTCCTAAGTGGCCAATAGCAGGAATCCCGGCATCAACGATACCCTTAATGCGGTCGGCCATTGCTACGCCACCTTCCAGCTTGATGGCATCGCAGCCACATTCAGCCATAAAGCGTCCAGCATTGCGAACCGCAGTTTCCACAGAAGGCTGGTAGCTCATATACGGCATATCGCCAACCAGGAAAGCCGTTGGCGCTCCGCGGCGTACGGCCTGGGTATGGCGCATCATATCTTCCATGGTTACAGGCAGTGTTGAATCATAACCAAGCATTGTCATTCCCAGGCTGTCACCCACCAGGATCATGTCAATCCCGGCCTGTTCTTGAAGATATGCAGTGGGATAGTCATAACAGGTTAACCAGGTGATGGGCTGGCCATCTGTTACTTTTTTATACAGGGTAGGTAAACCTACTTTCTTGCGGTCGGTCATGATAATCTCCTTCTACGAGAATAGGGTCGGAACAGATTAAGGTACACGAGCCAGAGCGGGAGCCGGTATCCTGGCAGCGCGCTACTGGCCCGAGATAAATTTATTGTAAACCACATTCGCTTGAAAAGCTGCAATCAAACTGCCTGCAATTACTTACATAGCAGCCAATAATTGATGTGCAACACGCGTAGCGCTGGAAGCATCGGCAGCAAAACCATCTGCACCAATTTTATCTGCATATTCCTGGGTAACTGGCGCACCTCCAATAAAGATTTTGACGGTGTCACGCAGCCCGGCAGCTTTAATCGCCTGAACGGTAATTTCCATATTGCTCATGGTGGTGGTCAGCAAAGCAGACATACCGATCAACTGAGAACCTTCCTGAGCGGCTTTCACAAAAGCATCTGGAGTAACATCCACTCCAAGATCGCGCACTTCAAAACCAGCACCTTCCAACATCATAGCAACCAGGTTCTTGCCAATATCGTGCAGATCGCCCTTGACGGTTCCAATTGCTACCTTGCCAGCTGCTTTAGTATCTGTCAAAGCCAGGTGAGGTTTCAACAGTCGCAAACCAGCCTGCATGGCGCGCGCCGCGATTAACATTTCTGGCACAAACAAATCGCCTTCTTCATAGCGCTGTCCGACTTCGCCCATAGCAGCAATCAATGCTTTGTTCAAGATTTCATCTGCAGCAATCCCGGCAGCCAGGGCAGCCTTAACACCTGCTTCCACTTCAGCGGCTTGTCCATCTACTACGTTTTGGTAAATTTCTTTCAGGTCCATAGCACATCCTTGTCAAAATTTTTATGAAAATCCCGGTTCAATCTCGGGATGGGATTCTGATGTGGGTGAAAGATGCAGCCTTCCGCTTAACCGACATGCCAGGAATCGGCTTCTTCCTGTAATACTTTATCCAATATTGATTCATGAGAACGCTCAATATCATCCAAAAGAGCTTCCCGTGCTATATCCACGTTATGCGCTTCAAGCGCATCAATAATGCGATTGTGAGTTGCTTCCTGGTTGCGTCCGCCGTGTCTCATCACCATAAAGGGTGCCAGGCGATCGTGAAGGCGGCCCATCAATTGCATAATTTCATGGTTACTCGATGCTTTCGCCAGTAGATAATGGAAAGTGCGATTTTCGTCAGTATAACGATCATAAGATTCATCGTCATCACCGGTATAACCAGCATGCACATGGCGTAATTCTGCAACTTGCGCAGGGGTAATTTTGATAGCGGCTCGCTCCACTGCAGCTAATTCGATAACATGACGCAAGTCGAGCATGTCTCTTAATTGCTTCAATGTTGTTCGTGAAACAAAATATCCCGAGCGAGGCTTAATATTAACAAGTCCATCCTGGCTGAGCATTTGCAACGCATCCCGAACTGGTGTCACACTTGTTTTGTATTGCAGCGCCAGAGCTTCCACGTCAAATCGTTCACCTGGCATCAGATGCCGCATAATAATAGAACGTCTTAATTCTATGTAAATTGTGTTTTTGGATGTGGGCTCTTCATCCCAAGTTGGAAACATATATACTCCTTAATACTTAAAAATCTTATCACATGATATATCAATTTGCAAGTTCTAATATTTCTATAAGCCTTTTTATTGACTTCTGATATATTAGATGCTAATATAGTGATAATTCTATTTTATGATGCAATTATGGACTATAAGCTCTGCCCTGATTATGAAAATATTTCAGGCAACCCCTTTACAGAAACTTGCCGAAACATACAACGGAGGTGCGTAGTTCACAAAAGCAATAAATGCAGCCCATCTTTTAGGTTATTTGCGTACATCTAAATCAAGGTCAAACTATTGAGGAGAGAAAGTAAAAATGGAAGAAAACAAGATCCATCCCGTAGTAAGCCAGGCGCAAGAAGAGCTTCGTAAAGGCAGCATCTCCCGCCGAGATTTCTTAAAATTCTCTACACTCGTTGGCATGTCTCTGACGGCTGCTCAATTTTTGGCTGCCTGCGCAACTGAAACACCCGCACCAGCCGCTGCAACTTCAGCCCCAGTAGCTGTAGCCGCGACTGCCACTTCCGCGCCTGCCATTAAACGCGGCGGCACTTTGACTTGTGCAACCCGCGTAGAACGCGTTGACAATCCTGCCACGTTCTCGCTGGTCAGCGCTTCGCACCCGTGGCGGCATGTAATCGAATATCTTACCCATACAGACCCAGAAGGCATCACTCACCCATACCTTTTGGAAAGCTGGAAAGCCAGCGATGATCTACTGACCTGGACCTTGGTTCTCCGCAAGGGCATTAAGTTTAGCAACGGCAAAGAATTCAACGCCGATGATGTGATGTTCAACTTCAAACAGTGGTTGACTGAATCGGTCAAATCTTCTATGTACGGCGCCATGAGCTATCTGGATATGACCGGCGTGACAAAGACCGATGATTACACCGTTACACTGAAGCTAAAAAGCCCTTCCATCTTTATCCCGGAACACCTGGCCCAATATGCAGCTGGTATCGTACCCGCGGGCTTTGGCGGCGACATTACCAAGGAACCCATCGGCACAGGCGCATTCGTCATGGCAGAGTATGTGGTTGGCGAACGCTGCCGCCTGAAAGCCCGCAATGACTATTGGCGCATGGGCGAAGATGGCAAACCGCTGCCTTACCTGGATGAAATCGTCATGGTACAGCTTGGCGAAGACCGCTCGGCCGACCTTTCTGCCTATCAGAGCGCACAGGTGGATACCATTCTGGAACCCAACGTAGCCATCTGGGAAGCCCTGAAAGATGATGCCAAGACGACCGTCGTCGCCACCCCCACTACCGCAACACGCGTCTTGCGCTTGCGCGTTGACCAGGAACCCTGGACAAAGAATGAAGTACGTCAGGCCCTGAAACATTGCCAGAACCGTGAGAAGATCCTTGCTCTGGCGCTGCAAGGCCAGGGAACCATTGGCAACGACAGCCACGTTGGTCAGGCCAACCCCGAATATGTAGCAGTTGAACCTTATCCGTTTGACACAGCTAAATCAAAAGAACTGCTCAAAACCGCTGGCTATCCGGATGGCGTAACGGTTGAGCTATCAGTTGCCAGTGACTGGCCTGAATCCATGGCATATGCGCAAGCACTCAAAGAAGATGCCGCTGCCGGTGGTTTCACGATCAACCTCAAGCCCATGCCCGCCACAGAGTATTGGAATATCTGGACCACCTGCAACATG
>JBBRWF010000397.1:0-4662 GCA_038249405.1 Anaerolineales bacterium | reverse complement strand
TAACTACTAAAATTGGTTCACTATGATAACAAATTACAGTCAAATTGCGGCTAACAACACCCTATTGAAAACAAATGTTCAAACCAAAACGGCTGATGCGTCATCCAGCTCAGATATTTTATCTTCCTTCAAGGAGATATTATCGACAATGACATCCATGTCGAGCAGCATGTCTTCACCAACAGGAGAACAGAGCGGTTTTGGAACATCTGATTTAATGGCTCCGCTGATGTTGATGCTGCTCGAAAAACTGGTGGAACAACAACTGGATATGACTGATGTAAACAAGGCCGATAATACACAGGCAGCCAGTTTAATCAGCGCTGCCATGAAACAAACAGCCACAGACGAACCATCCGGACGCCCAGTTGGTGGGGTACTTACTCAGGATTTTCATCCCGGGCATAATGGTCTGGATTTTGGCGTGGTGGTTGGAACGCCCATCAAGACAACCATGGATGGCAAAGTTATTTCTGCCGGTTGGAACGACCAGGGCTATGGAAATCTGGTGATCGTTGAGAATGGCGCTTATCGCACTTTCTATGCGCATCTTTCAAGCATACCAGTAGCTGTGGGCGATAATGTTACTGCGAACACCACCATTGGCTTATCCGGAAACACCGGGTATTCCACCGGGCCTCACCTGCATTATGAAATTCGCAAGAACAATGTGCCTATCGATCCGACTTCAGTAACATTGGGTTCAGTCGTATAATAAGCCCGAACTTTATTGCAACTGTCCGGGAGAAACCACTTGGCACTCAGCGACAATCTAATTTTATTATTAGACCAGCTAGCTAAAAGCCAATCAGAAATTAGAATGCTCAACATTTACAAGGGACTTCCAATCACTTGTGATACGAGCATCCATTCTGTTGGCGAGTTTGAGATTCGTGTTCCCAGCAGCAAACAACAAATTGCCTGCCTTTATCACCAACGTGAAACCTTCTTACACGGGGAGAACCTTCCTTTTTTGATCAGATCGCAGGTTATTAGCTTAAACCTGGACAAAGAAGAAGCTGTTCTGTCAAACTTCGAAGTAGCCAAGTCGGATATAGGTAAAAGAGCACAGATCAGGGTGGAACCAGAAGAATCATTAATCTCTTTTATACAATTTGTTGGCCTGACCTATGATATCCCTGCTCCGCTGGCAGATATTTCAGCGGAGGGAGCAAGTATCTATCTGGATACTCTTCAATATTCATCCAGGTTGTTCCAACCCGGTAATGAAATTTCAATCACAATATCATTCTCAGATACCCTATCGCAAAAAATTAAAAAGCTCAACACAAAGGCGCTTACTGAAAGCCGGATATCAAAACCCATGCCTCGCCCCAATGCTTCCATGCGGCCAGATGGCAACGTAATCATCACGTCCCGGGGAAAAATTACTTCGGTACACCAGGAACCAAGGTTAGACCGTTACCGCATAGGCATGAGATTGTATTTTCAAGATCTGGCGCGAATGGTCATCTTACAGTATCTTTCACAGCGCCAGTCTGAGATCATTCGAGATTTACGAATACTATCAGAAGAGTTATATAGCCGAAAAAGATAGGATCGATTTTATAGAAAGACTGCTTAGATGGTTTTGAGAAACGGGCACAGACCATGAGTCTCCCAGTACCGCTTTCAGTTTCACCGCTGAACGCTCTGACAAACCAGGATTTGAGCCTGCGTCCGTTTCAACGTGTAACGGCACAGGTTTTAAGTGTGACAGGAACCACAGCAATACTCGCAATTGAAGGTTACCCGGTGGTAGTTCAGCTTACATCGGCAGACCAGGCCACAACCCTCCTTTCTCAAAAAACAGCTCAGTTTGTCATTACCCAGCTTTCCGACCAGTTAATGACATTAAAGTTTGTCAAAAATCCTCAGTCCCAGGCGCCCCAAACCCCTATTGCGGGGACAGGTTTTAGCGCTCCTGAACTGGCTGTACGCCTGCTGGGGCAAAATAATATCCCTATAACGCTCAACAATTTGATGATGGCCCGCTCAGTCTTAAAACAGCATTTGCCTGTTACGCCCGGGCTGCTCAATGATTTGCTAGGCGCGCTTTCAGATTATGGAGCCTGGGGCGGTTCAGAGGCTGACCTGGCTGCTGCGCTGAAAGCCGCCGGTTTGCCAGTGACAGCAGAGAGTCTGGCGTTAGCCTCACGCCAAACCGCCCAGACCAGTGAATCACTGGCAAATTTGATTGGGCTGTTAAAAAATGCCTCCGGGCAGGCTCTACCCGCACAATTGATTCAAGAGTTAAAAGCCAAATTACAAATACTGAATGAGATGGTCTTGCAAGCTGATGGAGAACCTTCTAAAATGGCCGAGCAGCTCAAGGCAGCCGTACAAATGCTGGGTAGGTCGCTTGAAAGCGTGCTGCTGGAACAATCTCAAAATTCCACAACGCTTTCGCCAGAAAATAGTTTATTATCCCTGGCCAGGCTGCAACAAATGCTGGAACAATCCGGAAAAAATGAGCTTGCCAAAACTGTCAATAATTTCCTGGAAGATCTGCGCCAAAAACAATTCCTGAATAGTAAGCCAATTTCGGCCCCGGATCGCGAAGAATGGTCAGAGATTGGTTTAATGGTTCAAAATGCCCAACAAAAAACAGATGATAAGTTTTCTTCTGCGCGGTTGCGAATTGCCCGCGAATCGAAGCCCGATGTTGGGAAAATCAAGCCAGACTATACCCGTATCATCCTCCAGGTTGACATCAACCCAGGCGAAACAGTTGAAGTGGATCTTGCACTGACAGGGAAACAAATAAGAACCAAAGTGACAGGCCCCGACCCGGTGTGGTGCGAACAAGCACAAAACGAATTGCCCTCTCTTGACGAGGCGCTTCAGACGCTTGGCTTTAACTTGAAAGATGCCAAAATTGACATCGGCAATCCACAGCAGTTAAGCAATATTACGATAATATCCGGTAACCCGCCACTGATGACGGTAGACATAGAGGCGTAAATTGACTTATAGACGTTTTAAGATCAACCGCCAGGTTTCATCAAGTGACAATAAGCCATTAATCGCAACCGCACTTCAGTATGACCCTGAAAACGACCATGCGCCGCGCGTGATCGCCAGCGGCCAGCGCAAAATTGCTGAAAAAATTCTGGAAGAAGCCAGAAAACATAATATAGCAATTTACGAGGACCCTGCCCTCACAGCAGCACTCTCCAGTGTTAACCTGGGAGAGGAAATCCCTGCCGACCTCTACCGGGTGGTTGCTGAAGTGCTGGCTTATATCTATCGGGTAAGCGGTAAAACTTTCAAAAAAAAATAAAGCCTTTCTGCGCGAGAGATCTGGTTCATACGGTTTACTTTTCCCCAAACCATTAAAAATGAAAGAGCCCGGCGCGAAATCACGCCGGACTCTTTTGCCTTTAATTACGCTTTAGCGTTTGAGATTAACCAGTTCTTGCAAGATCTCATCCGAGGTTGTGATCACTCGCGTTGAAGCCTGAAAACCACGCTGAGCTAAAATCATGTTCGTAAATTCCTGGGCCATATCCACGTTGGAGGCTTCCAGGTAGCTGGATGAAATCGCACCACGCCCGCCGGTGGAAGCTGCACCAATCTGGGGATCGCCTGAGTTCAAACCCGCCAGGAAGGTTGTGTCTTCGCCTTTGATAAGGCCTGCCGGATTGGTAAAACGCGCCAACGCCACCTGCCCAACTTGCTCGGCAATGCCGTTAGAATACACCAGAGAAATGATACCCGAATTTGGCGAGATGTAAACATCCGTCACTGTCCCGGCCGGTAAACCATCCTGGCTGGTAACCGTTGCACTATTGTCAGATGCCAACTGCGTCAAATTTGTAAAATCAATCGTCATCGGTGCAATTGGGCTGGTTGAACCGGCTGACCCGGGAATTTGAACAGATCCTGTACCGGTGGGGGGAGTTGTAGTGGAGATCTGACCATTTGGATCGAAAGTAACCGTGCCAGTACCTGTCCCAAGAGCCGGCGCGGTTACCTGCCAGGTCCAAGTATTCGTTGGAATGAGCGCAGTGCCGCCGCGAGTAAAACTAATAGTCGAGGTTTGCAAAGCACCTAAAGAGTCGTACACTCCCAGAGAAACGGAGTTTGTACTTCCGCCGGGGGTTTTTGCGCTCAAGTTGCCACCCAGATTTACATTCGCAGTGGCCTTGGCCAATGTTTTAGCAGTGACCACATTGATATCCCCAACCGGAAGGTTGGTATCAATCTTTCCGGCAGCATCGGCCAACCAGCCCTGCGTTCGCAAACCAGAAGCGGAGTTGACCAGATTTCCATCCATATCAAGGCTCATAGAGCCTTCCCGCGAATACCGGTTATTGCCACTGCTGCCGTAAATGAAGAAACCGTCGCCCTGCACACCCAGATCCATATTGCGTCCGGTGCTCTGCAAGATACCCTGGGTAAAATTAGATGAAATAAAACCCAGGTTTACGCCGAGGCCGATCTGCGTTGGATTGATGCCGCCCTGGGTATCTGTAGGAGCTGAACCAGGGCTCATCATTTGAGCAAATTGGTCCTGCGAAAGCATCCGGCTGGCTTTGAAACCAGTGGTATTGGCGTTGGCCAGGTTGTTGGAAACGACATCCAGGTATTTCTGCTGGAGGTTTAAAGAACTGATAGCGGTAAACATTGAACGGATCATTTTACTCTCCCAAAGGTGGT
>JBBRWF010000396.1:0-4669 GCA_038249405.1 Anaerolineales bacterium | reverse complement strand
GTGCGCGTCACAGACCAGGGCCCCGGCATCCCCCCCGAACTGCGCCAAAAAGCCTTTGAGCGCTTCTTCCAGGGCAGCCGCGGCGATACCCGCGAATTTGAAGGCCTCGGCGTTGGGCTCACCCTCGCCAAAACGCTCCTCGAAAAACTCGGCGGCAGCCTCCAACTCCTGGATGTACCGCGCGGATCCGCAGTCGAAATGCGCCTGCCCGTTGCAACTCCCGGGGTCTTCTAGCATGCCGCCCGCCAAAGTCCAATCCATCTCCGCCGACCTCGGCCTCATCCCCGGCGGCCCGCCCGCCGTTTCCACCCTCGCCAGCCGCCGCTGGGGCAATAATTTCAACTACCGCGCCCTCTTTGAACAGTCAGATGAATGTATTTTCATCATCAACTTTGACCTGCATTACCTGGCCGTCAACCCGCAGGTACTCACCCTGCTCGGCTACCAGGAAAGCGAACTCATCGGTCAACCCGTCAGCGACATCGTCTACATGGATGAAACCCTAAACCAGGATGCATCCGATACCGAAGCCCACTTTGTCGAGCGTTACCTGCGCCGCAAAGACGACAGCCTCGTGCCGGTCGAGATCAGCACCTCGCTCGTCTATGACGAAGCCGGCAAACCCGTCTATATTCAAAGCATCGCGCGCGATATTTCACGCCGCAAACAGATCGAGCAAGCCCTCAAACACCACAACCAGATCCTGCTCTCCATCAGCGAAGCCACCACGCGCCTGCTGCAATCCTCCCAGATCGAAACCACCGTCAAAGATGTGCTCGAACTGCTCGGCAAATCCGTCAAAGCGGTTTCGTGTTCGCTCGTTGTACTCGATGCAAAACCCGGCCCGCATGCCGTGCGTCTGCAGGCCGAATGGCGGCAAGCAGACGCCGGAGAGCTCGAGATCGCCGGGCTGCTCGCCCCCTTCGCGCGCGATATTCTCAAGCAGCCGGGCGGCTTTTTTGCGCGCAACATACAACGCCTCCCCATTCGCTCCTTCGCCGCCGTCCGCATCGAAGTAAAGACCAACGCCCGCTCCTTTTTAGTCCTCTTCTACCCCGAAGTGCGCGAATCTGCGCAGCTCGCCCAGCAAGACGCCCTGCAGATCGCCGCCAATGTCATCGGCGCCGCCTTGCAGCGCAGCCAGCGCGAAGAAACCATCCTCGTCAGCGAAGCACGCCACCGCAGCATCATCGCCGCCCTGCCCGATCTCATCATCCGCCTCGATGCCGACGGCCGCATTCTCGATTACAGCGCCCGCCTTGAGCATCCGCTCTACTCACCCGCCCCAGTCGTCGCAGGCAAACTGTTGAGTGAAATCTGGCCCCCCGAGATCGCACACCAGATCATCGGCCCCAACCTGTCGGGCAGCTTCACCGTATCGCACCACCTCCGAGAGTTCAAACTGCCCTTCAGCCCCCACACCTACGAATCGCGCCTCGCCCCCATCGCCTCAGATGAAGCCCTGCTCGTCATCCGCGACGTGACCGAGCAGACCCAGCTGAACGAAATGAAATCAGACTTCATCAACCGCGCCTCGCACGAACTTCGCACCCCGCTCACAACCGTCATCATGATGGCCAACCTCATCCAGGAGGGCGGCACCCCCACCGAGATGAAGGAATACTGGGGCGTTATGACCAGTGAACTCAACCGCCAGAAGATCCTGATCGAGCGCCTGCTAATGGCCGGACGCCTCGAAAGCGGCACCATGAAGCTGGAACTCGGCGCGATAGACCTGTACTCCAGCCTCGACGAATCCATCCAGGCCGTCAAACCCATCGCCAACAAGAAAAATATCAGCATCGAGTTTACCCCGCCCTCCCGCCTGGTCACCGTCCTCGGAGACCGCAGCGCCCTGCAGCAGGTCTTCATCAACCTCATCAACAACGCCACCAAATTCTCCCCCCCCCATACCTCCGTAGAAATCGGCGTCGAACTCAGCGCCGTCGAAGCCCGCATCTCCATCAGCGATCACGGCATGGGCATCCCCCCCGAAGACCTGCCCCACATGTGCGAACGCTTCTTCCGCGGCCGCAACGTCACCATCGCCGAAGTCCCCGGCAGCGGCATCGGCCTCTACATCGTCAAATCCATCCTCGAAGAACTCAACGGCGGCCTCGAAATCGAAAGCACCCTAAAAAAAGGCACCACCCTCATCGTCAAACTGAGAAGAATGGGCTAAAAAAGGTGACAGTCACCTTAAAAACGGAGACCAATATAGCCGGAATAACTGCCTTAACCCTCTGAACAAATGCCAAAACACAATTACAACACGTAGGATAAAGACAGGGCAGCTATACCGCGCAATTGCAGCGTATCAATATTCTGTATAATTAACAGTTGAACTAAGCGCTTCGCGCAGGCAGTCCGCGCCCTCCCCTTTGCACAAAGAGCGGAGACAAATCATCGCAATCAGAGAGATTTAATCAATGAAAAACTTTACACTCTTTGTCATTCTGACGTTTTTTGTTCTGGCAGCTTGTGGCGCACCCGCAACACCTACAACTGAGCCAACCTTACCACCCCCAAAGGTTGTTTTCCATCTCTGGCGGCAACGTCTATTCATACGTTTACTACCCGGCCACTTTTACAGACACGCAGAGTGATTATTGGGCCTGGGACTATATCGAGCGCCTCTATAAAACCGGCATTACCGCAGCCCGCGGCGCCAATCCCGCCCGCTTCTGCCCGGAGCAGACCGTCACGCGCAGACAAATGGCCGTCTTCCTCGAACGTGGGCTGCGTGGCAGAACCTTTGACCCCGGCACACCGCCCCTCTCCTTCACCGATACCGCCTCGCACTGGGCCCGCTACTGGATCGAAACCCTCCGCGCCAATGGCATCACCTCTGGCTGCGGCGGCGGCAATTTTTGCCCCGCCAACCCTTCAGACCCGTTTTTACCAGTCAGCCTGAGCAGTTACGATTTAATCACCTTATCAGCTCATATTTTTATGACTACCATGAAAAGAATGTAATATTATAATTGTCTATCAATAGCCCTCCCGAAACATCACAGCAAATATTGATTTCCTTTTTAGCCATTTCCTTTTTATCTACAGGTTGCACTGGGCCAATCTTTTGACAGTTTCCGTAATTGTTGATCCTGAATCAAAAATAATGCTCATCGCGCTCATCGGCTCAGTGAGTCTGGCTGAGTTCGCGGAAGTTAAAGAGAAAATCGTTCGGCAGCGTTTCGAAAGCGGCATCACACGTGTGCTGGTAGATGCCTCCAGACGTGAGGATAGCCTCGGATTGATGGATTTATTGGAAGTAGGCAAGGAATTGGCAGATACCTCCATGACTGGAATGCGTCTCGCTGTATTTTCAGACCCGCCTCAACCCGGCATTGAATTCGCCCGCCAGGTGACTTCCAAACTTCAGGGCGCAAAGATGCGCACTTTCACATCTGAACAATCCGCCCGCGACTGGTTATATTCCCCGGATTCCACCTCCGCTGTTTGATTTCCCCGATTTAATCTCATAACCCGGTTGGAAAGTGCCCCTTAAACCGCACTTTCCAACCGGGTTCCTTTTTACGGTTATTCAGGGTTCACTACGATAGACATAAAATGTCATTAATAGGCCCAGGCACGCTTTAACACCCCGCCCGGTCTTAGGGGTTTTGCCCGGCGGGCAGGTTCGGGTCGCTGCCCTGCGCTGCATTCTGGGCAGGCGCGTGGTTCGGGGCTCCGCCCGCGGCGGCCGGGGGGTTGCCCGGCAGCGGGTTAAGGTTTGGGTCTGTGGAATTCCCCTGGTCTGGCGCAGGCACTGCGCCGGTAACGGGGGCCAGGATCGCGGTTGTTGTCGATGGAGATAAGATCGCTGTGACCGATGAGATCGTTATAGAGTTTGCCGTGTTGGTAATATTCCCAACCAGGTAAATATCAATGTGATCGCTGCCCTGCATCACGGTGGGTGCGGCAATCAAATACGTCCGGCAGGCTGTATCGGTGCGAACTGTTTGGTCGTCATAAAAATTTCCTCCTGGCAGGCCGCCATTTGTCCAATGCTGCACCTGAACTCTCGTCAGTGACACGCCACGAGCGCTTGCCGCGTAACACATCTGCACGCCCTTGAAACTCAGTGCCCGGCCGTGATCCGAGGCTGGCACATTAATGAAGAACTGGTACGCGTTGCTGCCAATCTGGGATGTTTGCATTAACGCGTAAGGCGTATAGAAGCTTACATACGCCGCGGGACTATTGGCATTTCCTCCCAGGTTGTTAAGGGGTTGGCTGATAAATATATCGCCAACCAGCGCCTTGTACATAAAAACGGCCATTTGCCCGCGGGTGACGTTGTCATTTGGGCCGTAGGTGGTCGGGCTGGTGCCGCCGGTGATGCCCATTTCTTTCATCCAACAAACATAAGTTTCAAATGGACTCCCGATGGTATCGGCAAAACAGCCGGTAGTGGCGTAAGCCTGCCTTACTCCGAATCCCGCGAAAAGCACGGTCACCAACAAAACGGCTATTAAAATATTTTTGCGTTTCATGAATTTCCTCTTATTTGAATTGAACCTATTTTTTTATATATTTATAAGGTAACTGCTCAGGCAGTGTATTTTTGAAAATCCATTGTCAAAAACACAAAAGTCAGCGACAATAGTGCCATGGAACCAAAGCATCAGTTCACCGAGGACGAGATTCGCGCCATCTATCGAAAGGG
>JBBRWF010000395.1:0-4686 GCA_038249405.1 Anaerolineales bacterium | reverse complement strand
GGTACTGATGGTTCTGAATATGTCCTGGTGTTTTGAAAATGTCTAAAATGTGGTTGGTGATAGCTCTGCTTTTGATGTTTGCGATGGTTTCCCCGGTTCGGGCCGAAGTCTTGCCTGCTTCATTGCCAATTCGACAGGCGGTGGTTACTGATCCTTACTCATTGATTGCTGCGGTAAACGATCTTCGTATCACCAATGGTTTGGCGGCTTATGCAGTCAACTCTATTCTGATGTCTGTTGCCCAGCAGCATGCTCAATTTATGGCTGCCAACGGAGTTTCTCATAATGGTTATGGAGGCACTTTGCCCTGGCAGCGCGGTTTGGCGGCAGGTTATCCGCTTGCTGGAAACCTTTCTTTGGGCGGTCTTTATTCCGAAAACATCACTGCCGGAAACAATAAATCCGTACAGGATGCAGTTAGTGAATGGCAGGGCGATGCCCCGCATCTAAATACCATGCTCTCTCCAAACCTGCGGGAGATAGGAGCCGGGGTTGCGCTGATTGGTGATTATGTTTACTATGTAATTGATTGCGCCAGCCCGACCAATGGGGGACAGGTGCCTGCATACACACCTGTTGTCTCTGGGAGTCAGGGAGTGGGAGGAGCTACTCCTGCTGCTGGTCCGTTGGTGGTCAATACGATCGTTCCGGTCACACCCCAGTCAGACGGCCGCATAGTACATGTAGTTAAGTCAGGGGAAACTCTCTGGCTGATCGCCGTTTCGTATGGCAAGAAAATTGTTGAACTTCGGCAGCTCAATAATATCGCCGAAGGGCAGAGCATATATCCTGGGCAAAAGCTGTTGATTGGTCAGACAAATACAACAACACCACAGCCGCCCTCTTCTACCGCTACAATATTGTCTACCAGCACATCTCTCGCTACTGGCATCCCAACTTCCCTTCCGCCAACCAGTCCACCACCTCAGCAGCCCATAGCGCCCATTTCACCAAATTCAAGCTTTCTCGTACTGGGTGTCATCATTCTGGCTGCTCTGGTGCTTGCCTCAGTTTTTGTGCGCGCAGGTCGTAAAGTATAAATTTTCCTATATAAATGGGCTGGTTTTTCATCTCAATGTCATAATTGTGATGTATGGTATGCGTATAACGTGACGATTGGTCTTTGTGCGTTTTTTGCGTTTGCTGTAACCTTAACCTGTAGTTTACTCAGGTCAAGGAGCAATCATGAAGGCATTTGTACTAATCAATATTCGCACCGGCGAAGTTTATGATGTAATTCGCCAGCTCAAAATGATCAGCCAGGTTAAGGATGTAAACATGACTTTTGGCCCGTACGATGCGGTTGCTGTTGTAGAATCAAAGGATATTAATGACCTTGGCAAAATATTGGCTGGCGATATCCAACCCATCCCAGGCGTGGAAGAAACTCTGACTTGTCTGGCAGTGGAGATTTAGACCCTTGCAATCTCCAATAAAGCCACGGGTAGGTCAATCACCGCCCGGCTTTGACCGGCGAGCTGCTGAATTGCGCTCAATTGTGCAGAAGGTTCCCCTCGATTTGCTTGCGAGGCGCACCGCATCTACACTTGTTGAGTCAGGTGGTTTGCAGCTTTTTCTTTATGGCGCTGAAGTTTTATGTACTTCGCCAGAATTTGTTTTTACAAATGTAGATGGCTCATTGTTGCCAGAATTTCAGCAGTTGCTTTTGCTGTATTACCTGGCAACAGCCGATGGAACCGCGCTGAGCGGTCGCTGGGTTTCCTTTGCTGATTTGCCAGGCGGCCGAATGTATGCGCAGGCTTTTCAGGGTTATTCGGGCGATGAGATCGTGAAAGCGTTTGGAGAAAACCTCCTGGGTTTTCATAATGCTTGTAAACATGCCCAGGGTGAACAGAATGATGTAGGCGATGCTGCGTATACCTTCCCGGCATTACCGCTGGTTTCTGCACGTTTCGTTTACTGGTTGGGAGATGAGGACTTCCCATCCTCTTGCAAAATTTTATTTGACGCTGCTGCCACTCATTATGTGCCAATTGATGCATGTGCGATTATTGGCAGCAACCTAACGCGTAAGATCCTCAAAAACATCGGGTGAATTCCCGCACAAGTCTTGAACTGAAATTTTCCTGGAGATTGACCACAATGAAAATTGCCATTACTGGAAAAGGCGGAGTGGGTAAAACTACCCTGACAGCCTTGATTGCTCAGGTTCTTGCCGATCAAGGCCGCCAGGTACTGGCTGTGGATGCCGATCCTTCGCCCTGTCTTGCTGGAGCCCTTGGCTTTCCTGATGAAGCGCGGGCAAAATTAAGTCCGATCTCGGAGATGGATGACTTGATCCTGGAGCGTACCGGCGCTAAGAAAGGCCAGGTGGGCGGGTTCTTTACAATCAATCCGCGTGTGGATGATATTCCAGAGCGCTTTAGCGTATTGCACCGCGGGGTGCGTCTGTTGGAAATGGGAAGTGTTGAAACTGGCGGCTCCGGCTGCATTTGCCCAGAGGCGGCCATCCTTAAAACGCTTTTTACCCACCTGATGTTTCGCAAGGATGAAGTGCTGCTGCTCGATATGTATGCCGGTGTGGAGCACCTGGGCCGTGCCACGGTTGATTTTGTGGATGCCATGTTGGTAGTGGTCGAACCCACCCGCCGCTCTCTTGGTACCGCAGCCCAGATCAAGAAGCTGGCCAACGATATTGGTCTCAAGCGTCTTTATCTGGTTGGTAATAAGGTTCGAAATTCGGACGAAGCTCAATTCTTGGAAAAAGAGACCCCCGGTTTGCCAGTACTTGGTTTTCTTCCCGCCGATCTGGCGGTACAGGAAGCCGATCGCCTGGGGATACCGGTCTATGACCACGTGCCGCAATTAAGAGAATCAGCACATCGTATGGCTGGCTTGCTGGATGGTTTTGTACGCGCCTGATTTGTGAGAGAATATTTTAGCTGGTAAAAGGAAAAAATCAATATGACTACTACAATTGCACTGGCCGGTAAAGGCGGCGTTGGTAAAACCACTGTCGCAGGCATGATCATAAAGTACCTGGCTCAAAATCAGAGCGGCTCCATCCTGGCAATTGATGCCGACCCGTCCTCAAACTTAAACATGGTGCTGGGCCTGGAGCTTGATTTCACAGTGGGCGAAATCCGCGAAGATATGCTGCACAAGGTAAAAGAGTCGCTGGTTCAGGGCGGTGCTGCCATGGGTGGTTTGCCCGGGGGCATCTCCAAGCGTGAGTACCTCGAATATCACGTGCGTTCGTCCCTGGCTGAAGGTTCGCGCTTTGACCTGATTGCCATGGGCCGCGGTGAAGGGCAGG
Source organism: Anaerolineales bacterium (assembly GCA_038249405.1). Taxonomy (GTDB): domain Bacteria; phylum Chloroflexota; class Anaerolineae; order Anaerolineales; family Villigracilaceae; genus UBA5195. Next base: position 1,409 of record JBBRWF010000395.1, on the reverse strand, counting down.
GTTGTTACTGCGCGGTGAATCACAATCTGCGTGAAGTGATTGACGGGATGAGCAAGCATTATGCCTATGTGGTTATAGACAATGAGGCCGGGATGGAGCACCTCTCGCGTCACACAACTCGTGACGTTCAGCATTTGCTCATCGTAAGTGATCCATCTCAACGCGGCCTGGTGGCAGCCCAGCGTATTGCGGATATGAGTAAAGAACTCGATATCCGGATTGAGAAATCATATATTATTGTGAACCGAGTCCAGGCCGAACTGCCGCAGGAAACACGGGCATTTGTCGATAAAATGGGTGTGCCTCTGCTCGGCGTAATCCCGGCTGATGTCGAGTTGGGTGTCTTTGATTACAGTGGAAAACCTCTAGTTGATCTTGGCGACGACTCTCCTGTTTATCAAGCGGTTGCAAATATGTTAAAGCAGATTTTGTAGTTCAGAAGCGTGTTGCTCGCGTAAATTTCCATTTGGAAAATAATCATGGACCTACTATTTATCTCACATTTCCTGAACAGTTTCCTGATGATAGCCATGCCGCTTGGCCTGGTTCTGTACCTTACGCGTGTTTGGAAACTTAGCTGGCGCTTCTGGTGGGTGGGTGCAGCAGTTTTCATCCTGTCACAGGTCGGCCACATACCGTTTAACAGCCTGGCTAGCAATCTATTGAACCAGACCGGGTTGGCAGCCTGGCCAAAAAACGCTCAAACCATATTCAATGCTCTTTTTCTTGGGTTGAGTGCTGGCCTGTTTGAAGAATTATCGCGTTACGCCATGTTTCGATGGTGGCTTAAGGATGCCCGTTCCTGGCGCAAAGCCGTACTGGCAGGCGCCGGACATGGCGGAGCAGAAGCCATTATATTGGGCTTTATTACACTGGTCGCTTTCTTCCAACTTGCTGCTTATCGCAGCATAGATTTGGCCAGCGTAATCCCTGCTGCGCAGTTGGATTTGGCCAGAGCACAGGTAACAGCCTATTGGTCTGCCCAGTGGTATGAGGCGCTATTGGGGGCGCTGGAACGCTTTTTCACCATCCCGGTGCAGATCACATTTTCGGTAATTGTTTTGCAAACTTTTACTCGCAAACAGGGCGTTTGGGTCTGGCTGGCAGTGCTTTACCACGCTTTAATTGATGCCTCGGTCGTTTTCCTGGCGCCCAGTCTTGGAATGCTTGTTACAGAAGCGCTTGTGGGCGGATTTGCTCTGTTAAGTCTTGTAATTCTGTTTGCCTTACGTCAGCCTGAGCCGCTGGAACCCACGTACACAGATATACCTTCCTCTTCATCTTCAGATGTTCAACCCTCGCTAAAGCAGGTTGAGGAAACCCCCGAAAACCTGGAAAAATCCATTTATCAGTAAATATTAAAAGTAGCCTGAAACATCTTTCAGTTCAAATAACTCCCCGGGTATTAT
>JBBRWF010000394.1:0-4708 GCA_038249405.1 Anaerolineales bacterium | reverse complement strand
GGCCCATATATACCTGGGGCAGCGCCCGCTTGGGAATAATTACGATACTCCCGAAACTCGCACCATGAATGAAACAACCGCTTCCATTGCTGGTACCGAAATTGGACAGCTTGTGATGAAGCGTTATTTCCCTGAATTACTTAATGCGCTGCCGGCGAACAATAAATTAATATCTCTTCACGATGCAAGTGCTTTTTCTAAAGGAGTTTCGTTTGATTTTCGAACGGAGATGCATACAACGCGTATTCACACAGATGAATTATTAGCTCAGGGGAAAGTAGAAGAAGCTGAAGCGTACATGGAACAGCGCAGGAAAATCATGTGGGACAACAACTATGCAATTCGTAAACTCAACCAGGCTTATTTTGCCTTCTACGGGGCCTATGCCGACACTCCCGGTGGAGCGGCAGGTGAAGATCCCGTTGGACCGGCTGTACGGGCGTTACGCAGTCAAAGTTCTTCCCTGAAGGAATTCCTTGACCGAATTTCAAGGATGACCAGCTTTTCTGAGCTTCAAAAGGCTGTGGGAAAAATCCAATAACAATCTGCCAGGTTTTTGAGATAATCTTTCCATCCCATTAATCAACAAGGGTTTTATGCGAAAAATTTTTGTTCTGTTGTTGTCAGGTTTAATTCTTTCCGCCTGTGGTCCTCAATATAAAGCCATTCCCACACCTTTAAGACTCTCAACTCCAGTTATCTCGTTGCCGACCAGTTTTGTTTTGGGAGATTGCACAGATGCTCGCCAGTCAACCCCTGATCCAGCCGAAGCATCTTTGTTTGCACCAGTAACTAAGGATGAGCATATCCTAGGCAGCTACGGTGCATATGTCACAGTTCTTGTTTATAGTGATTTTCAATGTGCAGCCTGTGCCAATCTGGCTCAGTTATTGAAGTCCTATGTAAAAAAATATCCGCAAGACGTACGAGTGACTTTTCGACATTTTCCATTGGAAAGCATCCATGACAAAGCGGCACTTGCTGCGCAGGCATCTGAAGCTGCCCATCAACAGGGAAAATTTTGGGAGATACACGACTTGCTTTTTATCAAACAGAGCGAATGGGTAAATCTATCACCTGCTCAATTTCAAACCTGGATTATTGACCAGGCAGAAACCCTTGGTCTTGATAAATTGAAATTTCAAGCAGATCTCTTCGGCCCGGCAACGGAAACAATCATTGAAAAAGCCTGGGAAAATGGTCAAAAGATCAAGCTTCCAGGCGCACCAATGATTTTGGTAAATGGCGAAATCATTAAGTGGCAGGTCAATTTATTTGAGCAGTTGGAAGATATCATTTTGCTGGCAAGATTACCCCAACAGCAATTTGGCACTTGCCCGCCAGTTGTTATCGATCCTTTAAAACAATATACAGCCACCCTGGTTACAACGAGAGGTGTGGTAAGCATAAAGCTCTTTGCAGACAGAGTACCTAATATGGTCAATAATTTTGTTTTTCTGGCCAGAAACGGCTGGTACAATAAATCACCGTTTTTCCGTGTTATATCGGGCTCACTCGCTCAAGCAGGGGACCCAACTGGCACAGGGTTGGGAAACCCCGGATATTTTATTGCCAGCGAAAAAAATACCTCAATATTTTATGATAGAGCCGGTATGCTTGGTATGTCAAACTCAGGCTTAGATACGAATGGTAGTCAATTCTTTATAACCCTTTCTGCTGCGCCACAGTTCGACAGCCAATATCCGATTTTTGGAGAAGTTATCAGTGGATTGGAAGTTATTTCTCAACTGAACCCTGCTGACCCGGCTGAAATTAATCCATCTCCCGTACCTGATACTCTAATCTCCGTTAGCATTGAGGAAAAATGAATAGTGAAACCGATCCAGCTCAAAATATTGAATGGAGAAACCTGTTAATGGGTTTATTCCTCCTTGCTGGAGCCGGCATTACTTTGTTATTTTCTGTCTTTTTGTTATTTATCGCACTGAGCATGAGTGCAACCATCGGTGATGATAGTACTTTACTGAGTATGCTTATCCTCTCGGTAGGTACGGCCGGACTTGCCTTGTTATTGGTTCCGGGTATTTTTCTTAATTTCCGAAGTGTTTTCCACCTTTTCACTACTTGGTCTGACAGAAAAATTCGAATTCCAGATGGTTTTCTATTTCCGCTAATCTTCCTGGTTTGGCCGATATGTTTGATGCTTGGCCAGGTGGCATCTGGGAACCACCGGGCATCTGCTTTCATTATTCCCTTTGCCAACATCATCGCGATAGGGCTTCCGATCCTGCTTTATATTCGAATTAGTTTACGCGGGTTGGAATTGCCTGGTGCAAAAAGAGGTTGGAGTGTCTTTGGGTGCAGCTTGCTTATTTCCCCAATTCTTGCGCTTATTCTTGAGGCATTTGCAGTTGTTTTAATCCTGCTTGCATACCTGGCTTATTCAAGCACAGTCCCCGGCTTAACTGATTCAATCCAGAACCTTACTGATTTCATAAAATCAGGGAATGCCAGCCAAAGTGACGCAATTCGCCTGGCATCCGGGTTGGCATACGCACCCGGAGCCATACCTGCCCTGTTGCTTACATTTTCAGTAGCTATTCCGTTGATTGAAGAAACGGTTAAGGTGGCCGCAATCGGGTTATATCTGGGGAAGTTGCGTCGGCCCGTAGATGGTTTTGTTCTTGGCATCTTGTGCGGCGCGGCATTTGCCCTGACCGAAAATCTCGGTTTTGCCAGCGCAGGTGCTGCAGATTGGGCTGCCAGTGCAGCTGCACGTGCCACTTCGGCCTTACCCCACATTTTTAATAGCGGGTTGCTTGGCTGGGCACTGGTTTGTGCGTGGAGGCAAGGCCGTTACAAACGGCTGGTTGGCACTTTTCTGGCAGTCATTTTGATTCATGGCACCTGGAATGCGATTAGCCTTGGAATTGCATTTAGTGAATTTTCGGCTTATGTTGCGAATGGCTCGTTTCTTTTTCAAAACAGTTACCCATGGTATGCCGGATGGGGGATGCTTGTTCTCGGGACGCTATTTGGATTGTTGTTCAATAACCGGCAGATTAGAAATATGGCCGTTCTGGAAGAGAAAAAAGCGGGTGTATAATTCGGCCCTGCTTGCAAAATAAGAACATTGGAGAAGATCGTAATGGATTTAATCAAAACTCTGATCGATGTATTTTTACACTTAGATAAATTTCTTGGCGATATCATCACGCAATACGGCACATTAACCTACATCCTTTTGTTTGTTGTGATATTTTGTGAAACCGGCCTTGTTGTGACTCCCTTTCTCCCTGGCGATTCTCTGATTTTTGCCGCAGGGACATTTGCTGCCATGAACAGGCTTAACCCCTGGTTGTTGTTCATCCTGCTTGTCATTGCGGCAGTTGGCGGGGATGCGCTTAACTATTGGATTGGCCACAAGATTGGCCCGCGAGCATATACCGGCGAAGTAAAACTAATAAAGAAAGAATATATCGACCGTACCCATGCTTTTTTTGAGAAACACGGTGGAAAAACAATTTTTCTGGCGCGTTTTGTTCCGATTGTGCGCACTTTTGCCCCCTTTGTCGCTGGCGTTAGTGAGATGTCTTATGGGTATTTCTTCCGTTACAATGTGATTGGAGGCATTTCCTGGGTTGCAATTTTTCTCGGCCTGGGTTATTTCTTCGGTGCGCTGCCCTTTGTTCAAAAAAACTTTGAATTGGTAATTATCGCGATCATCCTGATTTCAGTTGTGCCGATGCTGATTGAATGGATTAAGGCACGTAACGAACAAAAAGCGAAAAATAATCTCTCGGCGTAAAGCTCCTCAATTACAAAACCAAAAACTCGCCCCATTGGAGCGAGTTTTTGGTTTTGTTGATTGCCATTTTTGGTTTTACTTGGTATTATCAGCCCGCTAGACCGACTGGTCAGTCTAAATAATGACAAACGCCAATATTGACACTCGCAATAAAATTTTGGAAGCTGCCGTGAATGTTTTTGCCCAGAAAGGGTACCATGAGACTCGCGTTGACGATATCGTGGCAGAATCTAAAACATCCAAGGGTTCGGTATATTTTTATTTTCCCAGTAAGCAGGATATCTTTCTGGGGTTGATCGATACATTTTCCGGTTTACTTGAGAGCAAGTTAAATGAGGCCATCCAAAATGAAAGCCATGGCATTCAACAAATGGATTCTGCTTTGCAAGTCAGTCTGCGTTTGTTCAGCCAATACCGGACTCTTGCCAAAATCGTTCTGATCCAGGCGGTTGGGCTGGGAGCAGCCTTTGAAGAACGCAGGCGCGAAATTAACAACCGTTTCACAAAAATTATTCAGAACCGTCTGGACCTGGCGATCAAGGACGGCAGTATTTTGCCGATCCCGACAGACCTGGCTGCGCGTGTATGGGTGGGCGCTTTGAACGAGGTGGTTGTTCATTGGATATACACCGGAGAACCTGTTCTTGAAAAAACAATCCCGGTACTGCGCATCTTGTTGTTACGCTCTATTGGAATTACGGATTATCGGATTCCACCCCAGGATTAAACTTAGGGAATTTTAAGGACTGGACGAGCAGATTCCCGATCAAAATATAAGGAGAGATTTACTTATGAAACGTTTTCACTTCCTGGTTATGATAATTGGTCTGTTGTTAAGCGCTTGTGGACCCGCATCCGACCCCACGACTGAAGTCGTTACATTGAAAATCACTGTCATCCCCGTGATTGATACTTTGCCCATGTTTGTAGCACAGGCCG
>JBBRWF010000393.1:0-4728 GCA_038249405.1 Anaerolineales bacterium | reverse complement strand
TTTAGTAGTTCTGCCTGTAATTGTCTGTAAACGTAACATAAATTCGAGATTAGTTGTGTCTAAATGTTTTATCTTTTCTTTACGCAATATTCAGAAAGGCTTTATAGGATAAAGCGGGTTTTTCTACTATACTTATGCTGAAATAAAAATAAGATGGTACTGAACCAATCCTATTTACTGGATGAAAGAATGCAACCAGAATTAAAAGTACGAAAAATAATGGGTCGAACCTATCTTAATGAAAATAAACTGGCCGAGGCGCTGGATATTTTTGGCAAGATTTTGACTGATTATCCAGATGATCTTGAAACATTACTGGTTCTTGGAAATTTTTATCTGGCGAGCGGCAATGGGAAAACCGCCAAAAGTATCTATTTGCGCGCACAAAATGTTGACCCTGGAAACAAAACAGTTGAACGCCAGATTGCCATGGCTGAAGAAATGTCGCAGGAAGGTTTTGAAGAGCCTGATCCTACGGATACGCCGGCTGTGGCTCGATTACTGCAGCGCATAACCGGCAGAACAAATTCAATCAGTGAAAATGATATTATGCGTGTGGCGCTTTTATTGGATCAAATTATTAGCAGTGAAAACCCGGCGGAATTGGTTGCTAAACATTTGGATGAAATCGACGAACTTATGCCGGCGCTTATCGAACTTAACATTCGCCAGGCGTACGCCGACGGCCGATCTGATCTTGCTGAGGGGCTGCGAAATCTCCAACTTAATATCGATTATCAAATAGTTACAAAAGAGGCTGCCACTTCCGAGAGTGATCCCGGGGTTACAGAATTGCATCAATTTAAGGGCAATATTCTTATGCTGCTGCCTGATTTGAATGAAATTTCGAATCGCATGAAGATTTTAAAGCCAACATTGGAATCCAACGGGTGCAAGGTAATACTCAAAGGTGAGTATATTCCCGCCAGGGATGGAAAACCTGATGTGGTCATCACAAGTAATCCTCATACGAATCCCAAACTGATTGAAAGCCTGACGCTTCTGTCTGCTGCTGGAATTCCGATTATCCTCGATCTCGATACTGATTTTGAGAAGCAACCGGTTTCTCTTCACGAGTACAATACAAAAGGCCTGGGTACACAAACCAGGAGCAACGCTTACACAGTGGCAATGTCATTGGCCGCCATGGTTTCTGTGCCATCTGAGATGCAGGCGGTTTCTTTGAGAAATGTAGCCAGGCAGGTTTGTGTTATTCCTGATGGGTGGTCGTGCAAGAACAAACTTTGGGAGAAGGACCCACATGCCCGGGATACCATCAATATCGGCTGGGTGGGATCAAGCGGCCAGTTGGAAGACTTGAGTTCTATCCGCCGCTATATCATCAGGATTATGCGCGAATTTCCAGGCACTCGCATGGTGATTATTGGCAGCCCGCAAGCTTACCGGTTGTTTGACAGCCAGCCGGAAAATCGCCGTATGTATTTGCCGATTGTTGAGCATGACGAATTTCCGTATTTACTGAGCCAGATCGATATTTTGCTGGTTCCTTTGCGCAATCTGCCGTACAATCTTTCACTTCCAGATACCATCCTCATGGAAGCCAGCGCGATGGGTGTGCCGTGGATTGCTTCGCCAGTTCCGGCATTTCGAAATTGGCGCGCCGGTGGTATCATTTCTGAAGATCTTGAAGAGTGGCATCTCAATTTGCGGCATATGGTTATGGATCGAGAACTACGTTCGAGCCTGGGGAAGGACGGCAAAGCGGCGGCCGGGCTGAGAGAAATGGAACAGCTAGGGAAATTGTGGCTGGATATTATTTTTCAGGCTTCGTTATCAAACCAAATTCCGGCAGAAAATATAAAGACTGGTTTGTCTATTTCGGAGACCCGGAATTAAGGTGATAATTACTTATATTCACGCTACGCTTTTGGAAGATCAAATCCGAACCCAGATAAGGTGTCGGAATTTTGTGGATGCAATTAATCGAACAGGTTTGCACCGCGCAAATTTATTGGAAATGGATGCCTTTATCCAAAATTCGGCAGTTGCACAAAAAATGTGCGCCGAGTCCGATATCCTGGTTATTTATCGTTATTTATTCGGGTCAATTTTCACTGCTATTCAATATTGGAAGGCACGCGAAAAGAAAGTGATTGTGGATTTTGATCAGGCAATTAATTACCTGACGCCAGAAATGCCTGGTTATTCTTTTTGGGTTGAAGGCGCGCCTTTGGCGAACCATGGCTACCGGGAAATGCATGTTGATAATAAAATTGACCCGCCTGCACTGGAACAATTTAAATGGGGCCTGGGCATGGTAGATGCTGCAACCGTTCCATCTGCGCGCCTGGCCGATGATTGGGCTCAATATACAACGATTTATGAAGTTCCAGATTATCTAAATACCAGCCAGTACCCTATTTCACCTAAGTACGATCAGAACGAAATTTGGATTGGGCTGGGCCAAAATACACAATTTTCTAGTTTTATCAATAGCGGCTTATGTGTTGCAATGGAAAAAATTTGCAAGCAATATCCACAGGTAAGGCTGGCAATTTGCGAGCAGAAAAACAATGGGCATACCAGACTTAACATAGACCCGGCGCAAATGGTGATTTACTCTCCTTATGAATTCGATGAGTGGATGAATATTCTCCTTAAGCTGGATATGGGCCTGGCTCCGATTTATGGACACTTCGATCAACGCATTGGACCAATCAACTTACTGGAATTTATGATAGCGAAAATTCCCTGGGTGGCTACTGAACAGTTAACCTTTCATGAGTTGACCCAATACGGAACCTGGGTTCAAAATTCACCTGGTGAATGGGAAACCGCGATTCACAACATTGTTAGCCGTTTGGACGTTTACCAGAAAAAAGCGATTCGAGAACCATTTTTATTTGCTCTTTGCCAGGATGTGCGCGCAAATATTGATAAGGTGCTCAGAGTTTATGCTGGTATTATCGCTCAATCGTCCGGAAAAGGTGTATTATGACAAATTCAGGTCCCAAATTAAACGCAGAGGGTTGGGAAGTTACCCCTACACCGCCTCATAAAACTAAACCACCTGCCATGATTACAATCCCCGCAGGAGCTTGTTTGTTGGGTACGAGCGATGAAAACATCAAACAATTGCAACTAAAGGAATCGGATTGGGCATATGAATGGTCTGATAATGATCTGTTTGCTGCTGAAAAGCCGCAGCATTCTATCATCTTACCAGCCTATGAGATTGCAAATTATCCAGTTACGAATGCCGAATACTATACATTCATCTGGGATTCAGGGCATCGAATTCCACGTACTTGGACGGGTTACACCTTCCCAGCAGACTGTGAAAATCATCCGGTTGTCGGTGTGTCAAAATTAGATGCCGAAGCTTACATTCTTTGGTTAAATGTAAAAACAGAGTTAACTTTTAGACTTCCAACCGAGGCCGAATGGGAACGCGCTGCGCGAGGAGACGATGGTCGGATTTATCCGTGGGGGAATACTTTTGATCCCTGGCGTTGTAATACCGCTGAAAGCGTGAAGAAAGGAACGACGCCGGTTGGTGCTTATTCCCCCAGCGGTGATAGCGTTTGCGGCGCTGCGGATATGGTGGGAAATGTTTGGGAATGGACGCAATCTTTATTTATGCCCTATCCGTACCGCCCCAATACCAATCGGGAAGAGATTAAACCCAATGGGCGTTACGTAGTACGCGGCGGAGCATGGTATTACTCGCGGAAGCTGGCGCGTTGCTCGGTGCGCGAAGGCGTGTTGTCGTTTAATTTATCCCCATCGATCGGATTCCGGCTGGCGCGTACGGTTGTTTAGGAAGGGCGCACAGTCTTATTCTTCAGTGCGTTTTGCTTCCGGTAGAATGATAATAAATTTTGTGCCTTTTTCGGGCTTTGTCTCAAAGTGAATTTCACCCAGGTGTTCTTTTATAACCTGTAAGCTGACGTATAACCCGAGACCGGTGCCTTTGCCAACTTCTTTGGTGGTGAAGAACGGTTCAAAAATGCGATTCTGGTATTCTGGCAAAATACCTTTTCCGTTATCTGAAAACGCTATGCGGTATTCTTGGCCTTCGTGCCGGGTTGAAATTGTTATGACGCCTTTGGATGTTTCAATAGCTCCAAGGGCGTTAATGATTAAGTTGATCCAAACCCCTTTCAGCTGATTCTTGTTTGCAAAGATCTTGGGATTCTTTTTGTCCAGAAAAAGTTTTACTGTTACATTGCGTTTTTTTATTTCAAAATTGACCATTGAAAGCGCGTCAAGAATCGTGTCATTCAATGATATTTCGTCAAATTCATCCCGTTTTTCCCTGCGCGCGCTTTCTAAAAGATTGCCAACTATCTTTGCGGCGCGTACCCCGGCGGTTTCGATTAACTTAAGTGATTCAACCGTATCCTGATCAGCATCAGGCAGGTCGCGCAGGAGCAGCTGCGCGTTGGCGATAATGGCTGCCAATGGATTATTGATCTCGTGCGCTACGTTGGCGGCCAGTTGCCCGATGGAGGCCAGTTTTTCAGATTGGATCAGGTTGGCTTCCAAAATCCATTTTTCGGTAATGTCTTCGTCAAAAACAATGGCACGATTGACCTGGTTGGTGTTTTCACGAATTGGGATGGTGGTAATTTCCCACTGGATGAAGGATTCCTTTGGGCCCCATTCTCTCAGGCTGCGCACAGCCGGAATGCCGTTGAATGCATCTGAAACGCGACAAAGAGCACATGGAGTTGATTTTTCAAATAATACCTCGTAGCACTTGCC
>JBBRWF010000392.1:0-4749 GCA_038249405.1 Anaerolineales bacterium | reverse complement strand
TCAGCCAGGTGCGTGTACCCCCTGGCTGTCAGGTCGGGCTCCACAATCATGCCACCCAGGTGGAAACGATCTACCTGCTCACCGGTCAGGCCGTACTCACCATCGCTGGCAGCGAAGCTCCATTGTCAGCTGGTTGCATCGTTGCCATCCCGCCCGGCGCCGAACATTCCCTGCGCAACATCGGGACTGATCCCATTGAACTGATCGCCTTTTTTACACCTCCCCTTGCAGGCAGCTAATGGCTTCCCATATTCTCGATTCTCAATTCCTTAAAGACCTGTACGGCACGCCCGAAATGCGCGCCGTCTTTGATGACGAGCACCTGCTTCAACTGTGGCTTGACACCGAAGTAGCTCTGGCGCAGGCCGAAGCGGAATTGGGCGTCATCCCGCTGACTGCCGCAGCGGAGATCACCAGGCAGGCGCACATCAACCAGCTGGATCTGCCGCGGCTGAAGCAGTTGATCGATCAAACTGTCCACCCGATTATGCCGGTCATTCGTGTGCTGCAGCAGGCTTGCGCTGGCGACAGCGGCGAATACATCCATTGGGGCGCAACCACTCAGGACATTATGGACACGGCCATGGTTCTGCAAATAAAAGAAGTCCTAAAAATTATTGAAGGACGCCTTGCGGACCAGGCAGCCATCTTGAGCGAGTCTGCCCTGAAATACCGCGATCTGCCCATGGCCGGACGCACGCACGGCCAGCATGCCCTGCCGATCACCTTCGGTTACAAAATCGCAGTCTGGCTGGCTGAGATCGACCGCCACCGTGAACGACTGGAGCAGTGTAAAGCGCGAGTTCTTGTCGGCGAGTTTGGCGGCGCAGTCGGTACGTTGGCTTCGGTATCTGAGCATGGGCTGGAGATCCAGCAAGGCATGATGAAAAGGCTGGGGCTGGGCGTCCCGTTGATTGCCTGGCACGCTTCCCGCGACAATCTTGCCGAGTTCATCTCCATCCTGGGGCTGATCGCGGCCACCATGGGCAAGATCAGCCACGAAGTCATCAGCTTGCAGCGCACCGAGATCGCTGAAGTTGAAGAACCGTTCAACGAGGGCAAGGTTGGGTCCAGTACCATGCCGCATAAGCGCAACCCCATGTTATGTGAAGCCATCCTGGCCCTCTCGCGCCTTGTCATTCGCGCCGCACCAGCTGCCCTGGATGCCATGATCCAGGAACATGAACGCGACTGGGTTGGCGATCACATGGAATGGGCAACATTACCCGAAATATGCATCATGACGGATGGTGCCTTGCACCTTACCACCCGGGTGCTGCGCGGACTGCTGGTTTATCCTGACCGAATGCGGCTGAATCTCGACCAGACCAATGGTTTGATGCTCTCTGAAGCCGTCATGCTCTCCCTGGCCCAAAAAATTGGGCGGCAGAGCGCGCACGACGCCGTTTATGAATGCGCCATGCGCGCGGTCGAACATGGTTTGTCCTTCCGAAAAGCCCTGTTAGAACATCCGGTTGTTGCTCAGCATTTGGGTACACAAGACATAGAACGTTTGCTCGATCCCATCCGCTATACCGGCCTTTCTGCGCAATTCGTGGATCGTGTTCTACAAAAAACCACAAAAATGGAGTAAAAGCTATGCCCCTTTCTCCCGATCGTTTGCCCGATGCATACCGGCAAATGTTGATCATTCGAAAATTTGAGGAAGCCATTCGAGACCTGTACCAGAAAGGCAAAATCCGCGGCTCCTTTCACCCATGCGTGGGGCAAGAAGCCACTGCAGTTGGCGGCTGTTGGGCTTTACGCACGGAAGACTACCTTACCTGCACCTACCGCGGTCATGGTCATGCCATTGCCAAGGGGCTAAGTGTGCGGGCAGCCATGGCCGAAATGCTGGGTAAATCCACCGGTTGTTCCAAAGGCAAAGGCGGCTCCATGCATTTTACAGACCCATCCGTGGGTTTGCTGGGCGCAAATGCCATTGTCGCCGCTGGCGTGCCGCATGCTGTGGGTGCCGCCCTTGCTGCCCAGCTGCAAAAGCAAGACCGCGTTGGGCTGACTTTTTTTGGCGAGGGCGCAGTCAACCAGGGAGTATTCTTTGAAACGCTCAACCTGGCAGTAATCTGGAAATTGCCTGTTATTTTTGTCTGTGAGAATAACCGCTACTCCGAAATGACCCCTTCGCATGAAACCACCTCAACCGTGGAGACTTATAAACGCGGTGGGTCATTTGGCATGCCGGCGCAGGTTGTGGATGGCAACGATGTGGAAAGTATGTACTCCGCAGTTGAAGAAGCCGCGCAGCGTGCACGCTCTGGCGCTGGGCCAACCTACATCGAGGCAACTACCTATCGCCTGTGGGGACACATGATGGGTGACCCGGAAATTTATCGTACCAAAGAAGAAGTGGCCCAAGCACGGGAAGTCGAGCCTATCGTGCGCCTGGGTCAGCGTCTCAACCAGCTTGGCAGCAGCGCCGCCGACCTTGCCGCGCTCGAAGCCGAAGCCCAGGCGATTATTGACGATGCCGTCCAGTTCGCAGAAAACAGCCCGGCCCCACAACCGGGCGAGGCTTTTACGGATGTGTTTGCATAAAAAGATAAAATGACAGGGCGCGTATGGTGAAACCAACCCGCGCTTTCCGTTTTCTACCAAATGGAGAAGGCTATGCCAATGTTGACGTATGCTCAAGCGCTTAATGAAGCGCTGCGCGAAGAAATGCAAGCCGATGGGCGCGTTTTTCTAATGGGTGAAGATATTGGTCTTCACGGGGGTGTTTTTCGTGTGACCAAAGATTTGATCAATGAATTTGGCCCCGAACGGGTGCGGGATACGCCCATCAGCGAAGCGGGATTTGTCGGGCTCGGCATTGGCTCAGCGCTGGCGGGCATGCGCCCGGTGGTGGAACTGTTGTTTATGGATTTCGCTCTGGTAGCCGCCGACCAGATTGTAAATCAGGCTGCCAAGTTGCGTTATATGTCGGGCGGCACGCTTTCCGTGCCGATCGTCATCCGCGCACAGCAGGGCGGTGGGCGCGGTAATGGCGCTCAACATTCGCAGTCATTTGAATCCTGGTTTGCCCAGGTGCCAGGCCTGATCACGATCGCGCCCTCCACCCCGGCTGATGCAAAAGGATTGTTAAAATCTGCCATCCGGGCGGGCAACCCGGTCATGTTTATTGAACACAAGCTGCTCTACAACACCAAAGGCGAAGTTCCTGTGGGCGAGCATGTTGTCCCAATTGGCAAAGCAGATGTCAAACGGATCGGACGCGACATTACCATCGTCTCTTATTCGCGCACCTTGCTCTTCGCTCTGGAAGCAGCCGAGCAGCTCTCCCAAAAAGGCATTGAAGCTGAGGTGTTAGATCTGCGCACGATAGAGCCGCTGGATATGGACACCATTTTGGAATCAATTCGGGGTACCGCGCGGCTGCTCATTGTGCATGAGGCGCATACCAACTGCGGGTTGGGCGCTGAGATTATCGCGCGGGTAGTTGAACAGGCTCCAGATGCGTTGGTCACACCCGCGCGCAGGCTCGGCGCAAAGCATGTGCCCATCCCGGTGGCAGAGTCCCTCGAAGATGCAGTGCTGCCGCAAGTCTCAGATATCGTGCAAATTGTCGAAGAAATGATGTAAGGGAGAACCATTATGATTCAGGGATTCTGGCATGTTTCGTTTACAGTCCGCGATATACATGCTGCGGTGAAGTGGTATACCGAGGTGTTGGGTCTGGAATATGTGCGTAGTCAGGAACAGGCCAACGAATATACCGCAAAACTGGTAGCTTTTCCCAATGCCCACCTCAAGATCGCACAGCTGCGCGTGCCTGGCGAGACCATCCCCCTTTCGCGTCACCACATAGAGTTGGTTGAATACGTCAATCCGCGTGGGGAGGATATCCCCCTCGATACAAACCGTACCGGTGTTGGCCATTGGGCCTTCATGGTCGATGATATCCATAAAGAGTTTGCCCGCATGACCTCCTTGGGCGTTAAGTTTAAGGCAGAAAAACCGGTTGCTATTGAAGCTGGTGTAAACAAAGGCGGTTTCACGGTTTATTTTACTGACCCGGATGGGATTACATTGGAATTAATCCAGCCGCCCTCGCCGTAAACCTCATATCGAAAGAATCCTGGCAAGCCTGCAGGTGCTGAAGCAGATTTTGATCCGAGTCCGTGTTTCGTACGTTTTATCAGGAGAATCTAAAATGAGCGCATTAACCTTCGTTACCCGCCCACCTATGCCTGAAAAAGCCCGTCCTATCCTGATGATTGGCGCTGGTGGCATCGTAAATGATGCCCATCTGCCAGCCTATCGCAAAGCAGGTTTCAGCGTAGCTGGTATTTTTGATATGGATGCTGCCAGGGCTCAGCGCACTGCCAGCGCTTTCGAAATCTCAAAAGTTTACACATCTCTCGAAGAAGCCATCAATTCAGCTCCGCCGGATGCGGTGTACGATGTCGCAGTGCCAGCTTCCGCCATCCTCGATATTTTGCCGCATTTACCGGATGGCGCTGGCGTGCTCATCAAAAAACCGATGGGGGAAAATCAGCGAACTGCGCGCGCTATTCGCGATGCCTGCCATGCCAAAAAACTGAAGGCGGCTATCAACTTCCAATTGCGCTACTCACCTTTTGTGCTGGCAGCCCGCAGCATTATTGAGCAAGGTGCAATTGGCGAACTCCATGATATGGAAGTGCGGGTCACCGCCTATACACCCTGGCATTTGTGGACTTTTCTGGAGAGTGTGCCTTTTGCCGAGGTGATTTATCACAGTATCCATTA
>JBBRWF010000391.1:0-4754 GCA_038249405.1 Anaerolineales bacterium | reverse complement strand
GGTGAGGCTGGTCGCCATCTGCATAATCAGAAATAATGATCAAAACATTGGTTACGGTTCCGCCCGGATTGCGCCAGCGATGCTTAAGTTGCGCAGCAAAAAGCAAAGAATCACCTGTTGCAAGATGATAAACCTGTCCTTCCACCTGGTATTCCAGTTGACCGCGCAAACAAAATACAAATTCGTGCCCAGAATGCAGCATACTGTTCGGACCGCTGGATGCCCCACTTTCCAATGTTAGCATAAATGGCATCGCCCGGCCAGCAAACTGTTCACCGCCCAGACCTTCCCATAAACCGCGTAAAAATGACAGGCGCGTGCGTTCGTCTGCTTTCAAAAAGACCACTTTTTTTCGAGTTTCATCCGGACCGAAAAAATCGGTCACAGGAACAGAAAGTGCATCAGCAATTCGATAAAGTGTGGAAACCGAAGGGGAGGTTTTACCTCGCTCGATCATGCTAAGAGCATTGGCCGAAAGTCCGCTCATCGTCGCCAGCGTTCGCATGGATATCTTGCGAGATTCCCGCAACTGGCGTAAGCGATTGCCAACATCAATAGAAATAGCCTGTCTTGCTAGAGCATCCATAACCTGTTTGCCTCCAATTCACCCAATATTAATAAAAGTTTACCACAAATAAGACAATATTTGGGGTAATTCAAGATTTGCAAAATGAAAATTTATATTGTCTGGTAAAAAACGTGATATGTAGGCAAGTGCATACTATAATGATAATGGAATATGACAAATGAATAACCCAACTTCCTATTTTCGCCGTCAAATTGCATTGCCGCAAGACCATGGTTCCTGGGTCTTCATTCTCAGCCCATTAACTATCGGCCTGTTTGCTGGTGGGCAATTTTCTGCAGCATCTATGGCTTTAACTGTGGCCGCTATGGCTGCTTTTCTCATTCGCCAACCCGTAACCATGGCAATCAAGGCTTATTCTGGCCGCAGACCGCGCAGCGACCTGCCTGCGGCCAGATTCTGGATGAGTCTATACGGGGCACTCGTTGTGCTAAGTGTTTTAGAGTTAGTTGCTCTAAATCAAACCTATGTGCTCTATCTGGGAATACCGGCCGTGCCTGTGTTTGCATGGCATCTCTGGCTGGTCAGTCGCCGGGATGAGCGCCGCCAGGCGGGTATTGAAATCTTGGCGACAGGTGTGCTAGCTCTGGCTGCTCCTGCCGCATATTGGGTCGGTAAAGGCGAATACCTGCCGTTGGGCTGGGTATTGTGGATCCTGACCTGGTTTCAATCGGCAGCAAGTATTGTGTATGCCTACCTGCGCCTGGCCCAGCGCGGCTGGGAATCCAGGCCCGGCATAAATGCCCGTTTGAAGGCCGGGGCACGAGCGATTGCTTACACAGGGTTTAATCTTTTGCTTGCAATTGCGTTTGGATTATTCCAGCTGATCCCTGGACTGGTCTTCAGCGCATTCCTTATACAGGCAGTTGAAGCCATCTGGGGCACAGCAAATCCAGCCATCGGAGCCAAACCTACTGCCATTGGCATACGCCAATTGATTGTCAGCATTTTGTTCACCATCTTATTCGTGATCACATGGAGATAAGCTATGACAGAAAATGAATGGGTATTCCTACTGGAGGTTTTTGACCGTCTGCAAGCGGAAATTTTCAAGGAAGCACTGGAAGCGCAGGGCATTCCGGCGCAGCTTTTCCAGGAAGGGGCGGCGCATTATGTTTACCCGGTTGGCGGCCCACTGGGAAAGATTGAACTGTGTGTTCCGAGCATGCGACTAAAAGAAGCCCAGGAATGGTTGGAAGCCTATGACCGGGGCAATCTGGAGAGTGACAACTCCGAAACGGAAATCGGCGAGCCGGAAGAAAACGAAGACACGCAATAGCAAGGAAAACAGAATGGATATTTTCTTTAAAATTCATCAAGATCTGCCGCGTGAAGGCCCGGGCGACAGCCAGTCCACGCATAAAGCCATTGCGCTGATGCTTGACTTACCCGCTAAACCTCGTATCCTGGATATTGGCTGCGGTCCGGGCACGCAAACACTCGACCTGGCAGTCATCCCAGGCGCAAAAATCACTGCGGTGGATACGCACCAACCCTTTCTAGACCAGCTCCAAAAACGAGTTGTTGCCCATGGATTGGGCAAACGGATCGAGACTGTGAACCAATCCATGTTCGAGTTGCAGTTCTCCGAAAAGAGTTTTGACGTACTTTGGAGCGAAGGGGCGATCTATATCATTGGGTTTGAAAATGGTTTAAAAATCTGGCGCCCGCTGCTTAAGTCCGGCGGGTATATCGGCGTGACAGAAATATCATGGCTCAAGCCGAACCCACCAGAAGAAATTTATTCCTTCTGGAAAAATGATTATCCGGACATGCATGACGTTTATGAAAACTTGAAGATCATGCAGGCGGCGAATTACCGGGTTTTAGGACATTTCGTCTTGCCAACTGAGAGCTGGTGGGATGATTATTACACCCCAATATTGGCGAGGCTGCCTGCGCTGCGTGAAGAATATCGTGATGACCCGCAGGCAACCGCCGTTTTTGATGCCAGCCAGAAAGAAATGGAGCTGTACAGCAAATATTCGGACTATTACGGCTATGTTTTCTACGTGGGGCAAGTGTTATAAGCAGGCCATTTCATTAAGTAAACATCATCTGGGAGCAAAGTATGAACTTTGAACTGAATGAAGAACAGCACATGTGGAAAAAAGTCGTCCATGATTTTGTGGCAGCAGAAGTACAGCCCAAAGCCAGTGAAGTGGATGAAACAGCCTCATTCAACTGGGAGGCGACCCGCAAGATGGGCGCACTTGGGCTGCTGGGGCTTAGCATCCCGGAAGAATTTGGCGGCTCGGGCGTGGATGCGATCAGCGCATCCATTGCCATTGAAGAATTGGGCTGGGGCTGCGGCTCCACAGCGTTGGCTATCGCGGCGCATAACGGGTTGGGTACGGCTCCCATCAGCCTGTATGGAACAGACGAAATGAAAAAACGCTGGTTACCCTTGGTGGCAAGTGGACGAGGCAAACTGGGCGCTCTGGCACTGACTGAACCCGGAGCTGGCTCAGATCTTCAGGGCGGTATTCGTACCAGAGCAGAAAAAATTGGGAATGAATGGGTAATCAATGGCACGAAAATGTGGTGCACAAACGCAAGCATAGCGGAATACATTATTACTCTGGTACGAACCAACCCCGCGGGCGGCAGCCATTCCTTGAGTATGCTTCTGGTACCTACCAATACCCCAGGGTTGAAGATCGCACCCGCTGAGAAAAAAATGGGGCTGAAAGGCTCCCCCACACATGCCGTCGCCTATGAGGATGTACGCATACCCCTAGAAAATCTGATCGGGGAGTACAACCACGGCCTGCAACAGACACTAGCCACGTTGGACGGAGGCCGCGTCAGCATCGGAGCGCTGTCTGTTGGATTGGCACAGGCTGCCTACGAAGCTTCTATTAACTATGCGAAAGAGCGTTTTGCCTTTGGAAAACCCATCGCCGAGCACCAGGCTATTCAGTTTATGCTGGCGGATGCCGCCACCGAAATTGAAGCCGCGCGCTTCCTGATCTACCGCGCAGCCTGGCTCAAGCAGGAAGGCAAACCTTACAGCAAGGTGGCCGCCATGGGTAAATTATTTGCGACCGAAATGGCAGAGCGAGTGTGCCGCAACGCCATCCAGATCCACGGAGGCTACGGCTACAGCCGTGACTACCCGGTAGAGCGCATTTACCGCGATGCCCGCCTGATGACCATCGGAGAGGGCACCAGCGAGATACATCGGATTGTCATTGCAAGACAGTTGCTTTATAACAATTAACAGAATGAGATGCGCCAGCGAAAAAACGCTGGCGCATCTCATGTAAACTCGGGGGGAATTCTTGTTTTATGCGAACGTCAAGTGGGCATCTTCTGCAATTTGCAAGATAACATGGGCTTACCCAACGCCCAGAAATGTTTCCCTGGGGTTGAAACAGCACTTTTCCCAACTCTGATCCCAGTTCCCTAAATTAATCTTTGGGAAAGAAAGTTTACTAAAGACATGGCCTATTCCGGAATTCGGGATGAGCCATGTCCTATATATTCACAAGTGTGTTCATTTATCCGGCAACATGTAGTTCACAAAAATATACCAAACATCTTTCAATAAAGATTTGAGCCGGATTATGATTTCTGATTATTTTTCCACAACCACCCAGGCGTTATATCCTTCGGTTTCAATTCTCACCCTGGCCTGCGAAGGCAGCAGCTGAGCGATCTGCGGCGGGGAAAGGAAGTGACTGCGCATCAGGGCCAATTTCTCCACTACTGCCACAATCTTGACCTGCCAGGTACGCAGGTCGGGCTCTTCAATCACCAGGCGCCCGCCGGGTTTGAGCACACGCCATAATTCAGCAATGGTCTGTGTCTGGCTGATTACGTGATGCAAGGCATCCACCATGATGATGCGCTCGAAAGTATCACTTGCAAAAGGCAAATGTTCAGCAGGGGCGTGTACACCCGGCAAACCCTTTTGAAGCGCCTGAGCGAGCATACCAGGCGAAAAATCCGCCACCAGGGCGCTGCGCACGTAAGGACGCAGTGCGGAAGCCACACGGCCAGTTCCGCCGCCAGCATCCAACAACAGGCCGTCCATGGGCAGAGACACCATTCTCAACATTAATTCCAGGCGGGAAAATGGAATAGCGCGGTCGTAGATGGGGGCGAGAATATCAAAGTGATCGAACATGCTTATCCGATGATGACCAGTCCGCGGATTTGATCC
>JBBRWF010000390.1:0-4756 GCA_038249405.1 Anaerolineales bacterium | reverse complement strand
TTCCGAAAGCCTGTGGAAACGAGCGCAAAATAAACTTCGTTCTGCCCTTCGAAACAAGCTATGGTTTGGTGAGCAATATTGACAACCACTCGTTTTTCTTGCACATCTGGATGAATTGGCGCAATTTCCTCTTGTGTAATGGGACGAAAACCTTCCGCTCTGGCCCAAAATATGTCACCATACCCGTAACGCTCATTCACCCGGTACCAGGTTTGCCCTTGCTCATCCTGCTGGATCTGGTCGATCCAAAAGACCTGGGTGTAATATGCCCGTGGGGTTGGATCTTCTTGCAACCAAGGAGCGCGTGCCGGCGGGTTGTCCAGAATCAGGTCAACGTAAGGGACGGTCACCTCGACCCACAATCCGGATCCCAAGCTTGTTTCCGGCAATTGTTCGACAGGGTTGTTGGGTAAGTTTTTCACCGGTTGGAGTTCTGGCGCCCAAATGTATCCCTGGGGTGTTTCTACCCAGCGTTGATTACGCCGGTAGGGCCTGCGCCCGACCACTTCACGCAGCCAGGGTACGACTGCATCTTCATAGACTTTTGCAACAGTAGCGCTGTCAGCATTTGGACGCGCTTTCACTTCTACCATTCCACCCGTTACTCTGCCTAACCGTTCTGACTGCGGAAATTGCATCGGCGAACGCAAGGTTTTCAATGGGAAAAATATCAGAGAAGCGGACCCAAGCACGGTTTCTTTGAGAAACGTGCGCCGCGTAATAGAAGACGGCGATTCGGAATTTTGCTTTCCCATTGACATGATTTCCGTGTTCATCGCACCGATGCCTGAATCCAGATTTCCTGAATGGGATGTTCGAAATCGTTGGTTAGGATCACAACACCCCTGCGTACCGTATAACCACGCACATTGTGATACCCTGCATCAAAGTGCAACGTCATCAGCGCCACCTTCCCAGGCGGGATGTTCACCGCGGTAAACCACGCCGTTGTACACCCACAGGTGGTGTAGCTTTGGGAAATGATCAACGGGGCGTTTCCAGTATTCGCGATCACAAATGTTCTGGATACCACCTGGTTGGCATTCATGCTGCCGAAATCAAAGAAGGATTCCGAGACCTGCATTTGCGGATGATCCCCGCTCCCAACATTCGTCGTAGTCGGGGTATTTTGAAACGGTCTTCCATCCATCGGATGCTGAGCCAGGAGTGTCTGCCCATAAATGATATCTTCCGGTTGGAACCGGATGGTCAGATGGTTCGTGTTCCAGATTTGTGCCAGATAGAGGCCTGAAATAAATAGTGATAACCCGGCGAATCCAAAAAACAGAAGATCCATACGTTGTCTTAGCAGCACACCCATCCGGTTTCGCACCACTTCCCTTTTCTTGCACTTAGCCAGTCTCTTCGCATCCATTGACAACCAACTTTCGTGATGGACCCGTGGTTTTTTTCCAAGAATTAGATAACCCACATCAACATAATCAAGCCGATGACGACCATACCCAGTCCATACCATAAGCGAATTTTGAGCGAGTGTTCGCGTTCCCAGCGTGCCCAGGATTTGGCAGTCAGACGATTCCCCAGTCCGAATAGAATGACAACCAAAGGCAGCACAAAAACCAGGTTATAGAGGAGCAGATAGACCAATCCCCAGGCCAACGTCGTTTTGGCATTCAATAACGTGATGATCGAAACATAAATACCGCCAGAACAAGGGAAGGTGCACAACCCCACCAGAAAACCCGCGGCCATGGTGGCCGGAAACGTCGCTTGCTTGATTAACTGGTTTGTACGATCACTGGCGAAACTCGGCATGTGCAGCTTAATCGGGAATTTTGGAAAAAAGTATTCCAGCAAGTTGAGCACTCCCAGGACGATCAGCAGCCACGAACCAGCCCGGGCAACAAAATGGGGATCACTGGATAGGCGCACCGCCCGGAGAAGCCCAAGGCCGATGCCAAAATACACGATAAAAATCATGCCAATATAGACAAAACCAAGCTGCAAAATCCTGGCCCTGCTTTGCCGCAAGGTAAACAGAAAGGCAATCAAGAGTAAGATCACCGCAAATGCACAGGGATTCACCGAATCTAAAAGGCCGGTGATGAGTACGGCTGGTAGAAGCTGATTGAGATTGGCTAACCCGACCGGTAATGGCCCTGAGGTTTGCAAAACCTGCGATAAGGCTGTCGAAAACGAGGTTGCAATCGGGAATGTTCTTACTTCCCCATCCCAGGCCCACAAGCGATACTCCGTCGGGTCGCCATGCATTTGCGGCTGCCAAACGACCAGTTTCGATGGAAGGTTCGGATCGGTCAGGGCGGCTCGGATCAGATTTGCCGGAACGTGTCCCAATACAATCAGCGTGCCTTTCGAAGTAGGTACAAATGCATACAGAGAGTCGGCAATCGAACGCGGCATACCGATTGCATCGATCATGTCTGACATGCGTTTGCGATCTGCCGGAACCGTAAAGTCGTGAATTACCGGCTCGAGGTTTTCCATCCCAACGGTTTGCTGGATCGTGGGAATAAGCACTTCATTCGTGTATGGCCAACAATCCGCGCACCCACCGGAGAAAAAAACGTGGATGATTTGATTCGGAATTTGTGCCTGCGCCGAGCCAGGTGCGAAAACAAACAAACCCAGAACAATTGCAAATAGTAGTGAGAAAAAACGTTTTTGCATCGGTTTTCCGGCCCTACTGTAATATTTGCCAAGTAAATACCCGCGTTGGGGCATCCACGCTCTTGATGGTGAGTGTCCATTCCTTGGCGCTCTGCAACACAGATTTCGCTTCGGCCGGGATGGCAAAAGTAAGCGTTCCTTCCACGTGATGCCCACCTTTGGGGGCATCCCATTGGGCAGCCGGGAGGGTTAAGCCGTTGTTGGTGGCAAGTTCCGACAGCGCCGCCAGGTCCATGCTCAGGTCGACGGAATGGGTATTCATCGAAACATCGAAGATCAGTGTATCTTCAAAGCTTGTAAAGTTTAGAGGGTTCACATCCAGGGTAACTGCCCCTTGCGTGTCTGTGCGCTTCAGATCTACTGAAGGTTCATTTTGCTGGGCGGGATTTGTCAGTGGAGGTAGTGTCGCTGTTGAGGAAGAGGGCGCGGGCTGAAAGGCAGCAGCGTTACCAATACAGGCCGTAAGCAGCAGCCCAAAACTCAAAAGCAGGATCGTGGTGAACCAGACGTTTTTCATCGTATCTCCTCAGACAATACTGCAAACGAGAAGCTTTGGATCACCTTTCTCCGCTCTCGCATCAAAATAAAAAGCATAAAACCGATACCCATGGCTGTCATACCCAGCCCAATAAGCATGAAAGCCAGACGATAAGCGGACAGGAAGGTGGCTGCGGCCGTCAGTCCAAGAATGGGCAGTACGTCGGTAATATGATGGGCGCAACAAGCCACCATGGCAACTGTCGAGCTTGTGCCGCCAGCGCCCATCATTGCCCCACTCACACCGGCGCTGCCCGTTGGGATAAATAAGCGTAGTTTCAGAATGCTATAAAGCGCCGCTTGAATGCCAAAACCGATCATGATGGGAATAACGATCCGTCGATCCTGCCAGAACAGGTCGATGGCGTGCTGCGGGCTTTCGGCCCAGGAAACAATTCCAAAATAGACGGCGGCGAGAAAAAAAGTTCCCGCGAGTCCAGCGCCAACTGGCAAAAGAATTCGTTTGGTAGCAGTCATAAAATTCCTTCGTTGAATTTGGGTAACGTCTCTTCCATCATACCGGACAGGTGTCTGCGTGACATGCGCTATGTCACCCAGACATCCACCCGCAATATGGCCTACCCGCCTTTCCGCCAAATGCACCTACGCCG
Source organism: Anaerolineales bacterium (assembly GCA_038249405.1). Lineage (GTDB taxonomy): Bacteria > Chloroflexota > Anaerolineae > Anaerolineales > Villigracilaceae > UBA5195. Next base: position 959 of record JBBRWF010000390.1, on the reverse strand, counting down.
GTGGCTAAGAACCTTGTAAATTGGGATGAAGGCATAAGAGAAATCTATTTTTTCTACCGGATGTTGTACAAACAAACGCAGGAGGCTGTGATGTTGACAAAAAGAAATCCCGTAAAGAATCAAGGGGGGCCGTCGTTCTCTCGCCAAATACAACGGTTCGCCGCATATAGAGGGAAACGTGATGATGAACTGCATTCGATAGACGCAGCATGGGCGTTTCGAATAGCCGAGCTTGAGGCCGAGATCGCTCGATTGCACGCAACTGTACAATTTTTTCAGGATTTGTACATCCTGGACGATTAATTCTTTTGTTTTCGATTTTCTTTACACAAACTTTAGAAACACTTCACATGCCCTTCAACCACAGCCGGTACACTGGGGTCAACCAAATCGAATTCTGATAGGAGAAAAGAACAAATGAACAAGACTTTAACAACCGCGATTGTGGTTATCGGTGCAATTGTATTGAGCGCTCTGATTTTTGGCGCAGGTGTATTTGTAGGGCGTACCGGTTGGGGAATGGGCGGCTATGGGCCGGCGGGAATGATGGGGTGGGGGTCTAATAATTCGTATTCCGCTTCTTCCATGATGAGCAATGGCAACACCATGATGGGCGGATACGGCGGCATGATGGGGGGCTACGGTTACCAACCCGGCACTGCGGCAAACGTGAAGCCGCTTACCGTTGACCAGGCTCGCCAGGCAGTGGAAGGCTATCTCGAGGGATTGAATAACCCGGACCTTGAGATCAAAGAGATTATGGTCTTTGATAACAACGCCTATACGCGCATTACTGAGAAAAGCACCGGCACCGGCGCGATGGAATTGCTGGTTGACCCGACCAGCCTGTCCGTCTTCCCGGAATTCGGCCCCAACATGATGTGGAACCAAAAATATGGGCAGATGATTGGCAATGGCGGGATGATGGGCGGTACGCGTGGGATGATGGGTGGTTACGG
>JBBRWF010000389.1:0-4767 GCA_038249405.1 Anaerolineales bacterium | reverse complement strand
TTGTAAAAGTGCTAAAATCTCTGTCATGGGCTTTTTGTGGGTGAGTTTTTGTCCGGAAGACTTTAACTCTACTGCAAAAAACCCTATTTTATTTGACTAATTTTGGCGAAGGTATTGAATTGTATGAATCGCGCGGCGACAATTAGAAATGGACATGGCGACAATTAGAAATACCCATTTGGAATAATACACCCAAAGGGTGTGTTGGGCCATAGCTGCGGGTGATGCAGCAGGGTCCTGGATAAGCTATTCACTGGGTTCTTCTTGAATGCGTAGAGCAGCTTCTTGGGCGCGATGGCTGGAAATCTCCTTTCCGAATTCAACAATAATGCTATGGTGAACGACACGGTCAATGGCAGCGGCCGTAGTCATAGGATCTTTGAATATCTTGTCCCATTGAGAAAAGACTAGGTTTGAAGTAATAATAACGCTGCGGCGCTCGTAGCGTTCAGCCAGCAGGGTGAAGAGAACTTCCATTTCATCACGGGATTGCTGGACATAGCCAATGTCGTCGAGGATAAGTACTTCGAAGGAATCAAGGCGGCGGAGTTCATTTTCAAGGAGTAGATCGCGTTTGGCACGCAGGAGGTCATCGACGAGACGGTAGGTAGGGGTGAAAAGGACACTGCGTCCACACTGGACCAGTTGATGTCCAACGGCTACCGCAAAATGGGTTTTACCTCGCCCGGGCAACCCAAAGACAAGTAAATTTTCAGCTCGATCCACAAATTCACCGGTACAGAGTTGTGCCAACTGGCGACGCAGACGCAAGGGGAGATGTTCTTGTTCGAAATTGGCCAAGTTTTTACCGGCAGGCAGGTGAGATGATTTTTGCAAACGATCGGTACGGCGTTGGCGGCGACCTTCCAATTCTTGTTCAAGCAATTCAGACAGGAAATTCTCGAGGGACCAGGTTTCACGCGTAGCGGTTGCAAGTAAGTCGCTAATCACTTCCACTGCGGTGGGCATACGCAGAGTACGCAGGTGTTGCTTGAGTTGCTCAATTTGCGGCATAGCAAGCCTCCGGTTGAAGCAATTGGTCGTAGATAGACAGGTTAACCACCTGCGGAATGAGATCGGGAATAATCCACTGAGCAGGCCTTTGCAGCAGGTCCGTCACTGTGTTGTCATTCCATGTGGTTTTGCTATCCAACAGAAGGGCAAGCACCTGAGTCACATCCGTTTCCAGCCCGAGCGCGGCTTGTTTGAGGATACGCAGGTAGACTATGTCTGCCTTGCGAGGTGGCATAGTAGCATTGAGTGCTTCCCAGACCTGGCGAAAGACCTCTTGAGGAAACATATCTTCAAAGTAGCGGTAGTTACGAAATCCGCCGGGTTTGCGCAACAAGGTGTCAATAACGTGCCGGTAATTGATGTGATAGTGGTGGTTGCCAGTCAGGCGCGGCAGCGTTTCCACACACTGGTTGGCATACCAGACTTCGATCTGCCATTCGTAGACTCGTACACTGACCCGTTTGCCTTTCAACCCACTCGGAACAGTGTAACCGTTGGCACTTATCCGCAGGATACCGTTGTTGCCCACCCGGACACTGAGTTCACGCATGTGTGGCCAGGGTGCCATCAGGAGTGGTTTCATCACCGCCAGTTCTTCAGCTAATTTTTCCTGCCGTCCGGCGTTGCGTTTTTCCATAATGCCAAATAGATAGCTTTCGTAGGCAGCTATACTTGTGAAGTCACGGGAACCGCGCAAGAGCAGATGTTGTTTTACCGCCCGCTTCAAACCGCCGTTGGATGATTCGACGTCACCATCCTCGTTCGGGCTAGCGATGTGGGTAGTACGTCCTTCCATGCCATAGTGTGCCAACAGTTGCAGGTATTCCTCGTTGAAGCCGCGTTCTTGGAGGCTTTTATGACGACCATCCAATCCGAGTTTATGCGTGGCCGCAGTGCTGTTGTCCGTTTGATGCACCTGGGGAACGTATTCCAATTTGATCAGTGTACTTTGTAGTCCCAGCCGAATGGCCAGGAGTGACTCACTTTGCACGACGCGGCCCCACTCCCAGTTCGAGTAAGGTAGCACACTGTGAATTAGAATGTGCTCAAACATTTCCCCCTGGATGGTGACCTTCAGTTTGTTCATGCAAGTTCCATCGGTTTGCAGGACTGCCCCTGGTTGATGCACCTGATCCAAAATCAGTGTCTGCGATCGATTTAATGCCCGCCAGTTGCTGATATGGCGTTGAAGGGTGCGCAGTTGCCCTTGCTTGTATTTTGCCCCGTCTTGCTCACACAGCCATTCAAATAGCGCTTTTGCTTCTAGTTCGGGAGCTTCTTCTAATTTCTTTTCCACTTCTCCCCAATCTGTGTCAAATGGATCTTGCCGGGTTCGATATTGACGTGCCTGTTTCAAATCGCTGGGCATCTGACCCAATTGTTCATATTTCTGCACCGTTTTTCTGCTGCGTATGTTCGCTTTGACTGCCGCTTGTTGCTGGCTTTTTCCTTTGATTCGTTCTTTCATGATTAGCCTCACTTGGGCGTCGGTTACGGTCATTGGCTCTCCTTTTCCTCAAAGAGTGTAACCGTCCCTTCGCCATATGTGGGCATTTCTAATTGTCATCGATGTGTAATTCTAATTGTCGTTAACCGATGAATAGTTTTTTAATGGTGGTTTAACATTTGAATAACATCTATGTAGCCCACGTTCCGCACATTAAGAATCGATCAAATAGCAATTTTGTACAGCTTTGCCGAATAATTTCAGGATCTGACGATGAACTGGTCGTAAGTTGAGCAAAGGTCTCACCACAAACTTTGCCAAGACTTAATCCCAGGGCTATGCTAACCATTTTATTCACAAAAGTGATTATCCAATTCTTATAGACACCCACTCCACAATGTATGTTGTTTTGACTGTCATGTCCTTTATAGGGAGTAATTGGCACCAGGATGACTGAAAAATGGCCTAATTCAGCAAATAAAAACCCCGCTATTGGCGGGGTCCGTGTTATTTTCTGCTTATTTGGCTCATATTTTAGGTCAAACTGACGTTGGTATTCTTGTTGGCCGAAATTTATACCTATATACCAGATATGCACCGCGTGGGAATGAATATGCTAACATTGTAACGAAAACGTTACCAACTGTCCTTTATTTGCGCCAAATTGTTCGACAAACCGCCAATACATTCGTACAATCTGCCAATCCATTAACACAAAACTTACTACCACCGAATGCATCCGCATTCTTTTGGGCAGAAAACAGGTCGAAACCAATCTGCGCATCTCGCCGCGTAAATTGGCGGAGTTGGCCGACGTGCCTAAGGATTTTATCTATGGGCTAGACACTGGCAAACTCCAGCGCCACTACTTTGCAATTTTGCTGTGTTTCATCCGCCGCCTGACTGATGCAGGCTGGATCGAACAGGAACAGCACGCCGATTACTCTGAAACCATCACCATGAAACGGAGAATATCTTGTGGCTACACCCAAAAACCTGCTTGAGCGCATCGCCGACCTGGAAAAACCTGCCCTTCTAGTCCTCATCGCCAAACTGTTGCAGCAAAACCCCAACCTGCACAAAACGCTGGAATTGGCGCTTGCCCAGCCTGCCTCGCCTGCCAAAGCGAAACCGCAAACCCAGGTTTCCGAGGCTATGTATCGCAAACTGGTCAAAAGTATTCTCAGGCAACAAGGGCATGAACATCACCCCTATGGCGACTATGGAAAGCCAGAATATGTCAGCGAACTCGAAAACGTCATCAAAACCGCTGTCGAAAGCCAGGAATCAAACAACCCCGAAGGCGCAATCATCATCCTACGGGTTTTGCTCGAAGAAACTACTGACGATTACGATAGCGAAATGGACTATAACGGCGATCTGGCTTGTGTCCTCCAGGACATCGGAATGCCGCTGGCCGAGGCCATCCTCAGCGCCGACCTGGATGCCCAATTCCGCTATTCCCTGCAAGCCGCCATACAGGAAATTTACGAAAATCTTGGTGAAAACATTGAAGAAAGTGAACTGGCTGTAGTCCTGATGGCGCTTGTGTATGGCTGGGACGAAATTCCTGAAAACCAGGAAGAAGAATACGATGAAGAAGATGAATATAATGAAGATGAAGAAGATAGCGAAGATGAAGAACCAGACTGGATGGATGAACAGGCCCTGCAAACTGCCCGCTTGAATGTACTCGAACGCCAGAACCGCACCGACGATTTTTTACAACTGGCCGAACACGCCGACCCGCGCCGTCATACCCTAAAATTGCTCCAACTTGGGCGCACCGATGAAGCTATTTCTGCCAGTCAATACCTTGGCTACGCCAGCGAAATCATCGAATTAGCCAAATATCTATATGAAATCGGCCGCATGGGTGAAGCCATTGCCCTGGCCGAGCGTGGACTATCTACTATAAAAGATTATGCCCTTGCTGTCTGGCTGGCCCCATTCGGAGAAGCCCAGGGGAATACCGAGATGGCAATTCGCGCTTACCGAATCGCCTTCGACGCCCACCCCGCCATAGCACATTACCGCAAACTCAAGCAACTTGCCGGCCCCGCCTGGGAAACTCTCCGCCCGGAATTGGTCGAGAAAGCTGGGGAAGGCTATGACCGCGACACGTTGGCAGATATTTGCCTGGAAGAGCAAGAGTGGGATGCCGCCATTGCCCTGACTGGACAAAACACCTGGTCTACCAGCCTGCTCGAAAAACTGGCGGATAAACTCATTTCGCACCGCCCCGATTGGGTGATTCTCGTCTCGCTAAAACAGTCCAACGCCCTGATTGCTGAAACCGTAAGCAA
>JBBRWF010000388.1:0-4781 GCA_038249405.1 Anaerolineales bacterium | reverse complement strand
TGATCTTCTTCGTCGCGGGTCAGGCCGATCTCAGCCAGCGGGTAAGCAACGCCATAGAAGGTGTCTACCAGCGTGCCACGTTCCGCCATGTTATGTTCGGCATGCCAAAGACCATCGTGGATCTCAAAAGTGGAGACTCCAAGCGCGCCAGCTTCCACAAAACGACCTTCAGGACCAAGATAAATGGCGATATGATCCACGTCACCAGGTACCAGCCGCCCCACCAGGCGCCAGAACTCACCCGGCAAGATGTTCGGTTTGCCGTTCATCGTGCACACAATATCACCTGATTTGACAGGCAAGCCATTTACTACATATGTATGAATCATAGTTACTCACTCCGTATATGCATACGAATTATACGCGATTGAGTTTCACCAAAAAATCAGTCTGGTGGGCAATATAGACCAGCTCGGCACGTTCGATCTGCGCACGGCGGGCAGCCAGCCAGCCTTGCAACCTGACCATATCCATTTCAGCATGATTTGAGAGCGATTCTTCAAAAAAGCGTAAGATGAAATGCAGAAAATAGGCCTCATCTAATGGATACTGCCCGTCAACGGGATATACCACCCAATCCGAAGCCCCCGCCGCCAGCAAACGGGCCGAAAGTGAGCGGATATGGGCGAAGAGGTGCCGCCCAGCACGGCTGTCACCGCCAGTCACGCGCGCGTCCATCGTCTGGTGGTAAAGACGTTCAATTTTTTCATCTAAAGCCGCATCCAGAACTGGCTCCAGGCTGGTCAGACCGTCAAAGTTAACCGTCAGCCAGGCGAGCGCGCCCGGCTTGAGCAAAGTAAACAATTGCTGCAATCCGGAAGGCATAGGCAGCAGGTCAAGAAATGCGTGAGCGATTAGCAAATCCGACTGTCCAGGATTGCGGCGGGAATACTCGAGGGCATCCGCATGCTCAAAACGTACAAGTAGTTCACGCGAAGAATCAAACACGCGCAATTGGTCGGGAGCTGAGCTTTGCGACTGCATACCGTTTTCAGCCGCCCAGCGCGGCAGCCAACTCGCGGCATACTCCAGGTTTTCCTGATTGTCATCGACCAGCACATAATCAGCGCGTGACAATAGCCGCCAACGCAGCAGGCGCACGAGCATGCTCCCGATGCCCGCGCCGACTTCAACGATATGCAAAGTGGTTTGCGGCAGGCTCTCAACCAGGCATTGATATACGTACCGGTTGAGGGCGCGGTCATCCACGCTTTGCTTGGCTAACAGGTAGTGCTGAAAGGAATTATCCATATTGGGCTGCTTTCGGCTGTAGCAATCAGGCACTAAAAGGCACAAAAAAGCACAGAAATGCACAAAAAAGCACAATTTTAAGAAATATTTTTTGTGAGGTGGAATGCTCTCCCCCTTAAAAGTTTTAGAGGAGCACCTATGAAAAGTATATTTCGTTTAATTTTGATTGTCAATAGAATATATAAAACTAATGTTCTGTAAATTGCCACCCGTCGGTCGAAAGGTGCCGATTAATTGTAGCGCATATTGCGAGCAAACAAGCGGAGATTTTTCCCGCGAGAAAGTCAGGGGTGATAGGATTGAGCTATATTTAAGAAATTCAAGGAGTGGTTATGAGCGATGTTCAAAATTTTGCAAACCGGGTGATCGCCAATTTTGAAAAAGTGATCATTGGCAAACGCGAGAGTATCGAACTGGTGTTGATGGCGCTGCTGTGCGAGGGGCACGTGCTGTTAGAAGACGTACCTGGTTCGGGCAAGACCATGCTTGCGCGCGCAGTAGCGACCAGCCTGGGAATGAGCTTCAAATGAATCCAATGCACCCCGGACTTGATGCCCAATGATGTAACTGGCGTTTCCATATTTAATCAAAAGACCAGCGAATTTGAATTCCGGGCAGGGCCGATTTTTGCGAATATATTGCTGGCTAACGAAGTCAATCGCGCCACGCCGCACACCCAGTCTGCACTATTAGAAGCCATGCAGGAGCAGCAGGTGAGCGTGGACGGCATCACGCGCGAACCACCCCGCCCTTTTCTGGTGCTGGCGACCCAGAACCCAATTGAATACGAAGGTACTTTCCCGCTGCCCGAAGCACAGCTCGACCGCTTCCTAATCCGTCTCTCGCTGGGCTACCCAAACCCGCAAGACGAACGCCAGATCCTGATCAACCTGCGACGCGAACACCCAATCACACTTCTGGAGCAGGCTGTGGAAGGCAGCGAACTACTTCGTCTGCAAAAACTGGTCTGGGATGTGCACGTGGATGAGACCCTGCAGCACTATATCGTAGCGCTGGCTGGAGCTACGCGCAGTCACCCGGAACTGGCACTGGGGATCAGCCCGCGCGGCAGCCTGGATCTCTTCAAGGCATCTCAGGCTTTGGCAGCCCTGCGCGGGCGTGAACACGTCATCCCGGATGACATCAAATACCTGGCTCCGATTGCGCTCAGTCACCGATTGATTTTGAAGCCGGATGCCGAATTGCGTGGGAGCAGCGCAGCGGGCATCCTGCAGGATGTGCTGGAAAATACCCCGCTCGGACTTGGCACACTCTAAAAACCATGCCTCGGTACCTGGCTCCTCTGATATTGATGTTAGTGCTCGCCGCCGTCATGCGCGATGACTTTGCGCAGACGTTGATCTATCTATTCGTTGGAATATTTGCGCTGGGAAGCTGGCGGATCAGTCAGGCTATGACGCCGCTGGACTACGACCGCCGGGCAGCGCTTCTGGGCATCCCAGTGGTCCACATCGCAAACGAGCGCGAACTAGACATCTGGCGGAAATAAAGCTATGCGCAATTTACCACGAGCCACCATTCGAAATGAAAACTCCTTCAAGCTGACCAGCCAGGCACTGGCGGTTCTGATGATGGTCAGCGCCGCTTTTACTCTGCTGGCGGTGATCCAAAGCCTGGTACCAAATTGGCAGCCGTATTCCCTACCGGTGCTGTGCCTCTTTACCAGCCTGGTGAGGCTGATTACATACCCCCGTTTTAAGCGCATGACACAGCTCTCGCGCGAATGGGTTATAGCAGTGCTTAGCGAATGGATCGTAATTCTGATTCTTGTCTAACTTGTGACCGGACTCTCGCACGGTTTGGGGGCTTTCATTGCAGAGATCCCCAACTGGTTAGTCAACTTCTTTCGCTATTTTTTGACCCCCGATTTTTCCTTAGCTTCAATGGTGATGCTTGTCACGTGGCTGGTCAGTGGAAGTTTTGCCGAGATTCTAGACGAAATGAACCTGAGTAATTTAATGCGGCTGGAGCTGGACCCTGGGCAAGAAAAAGGTGATGCGCCTGCACGTGAACGCCTGATGAGCCTGTTCTTCACCATGGGCACTTTCCTTGTGGTACTGACAGGGTTGGTACGCCTCGACATCCGAACATGGATGCTGAACACTTACAAACTCACTTTTACCAACATGTTAGCCCTGGCAGGCGGCGGAGCCAGTACGTTGGTGTTTTTTTTACTTGGTATGGCACTACTCAGCCAGACACGCTACATAGACCTGCATACCCGTTGAAGCGTGCAGCGTATTCCGGTTATCTCACGATTGGGCCGCAGCTGGTCGCTTTACAGCCTGGGCTTCCTGGGTCTGGTGACGCTTCTCGTGGTGCTGCTGCCCACCAGTTACAGCCTACAGACCCTTTCCATCCTGGGAGACGCCCTGGGATTTGCAGCCAATTTTCTATTTTTCATCGCGCAGGGGATTTATCGCGTTGATCGTCCTGCTGATAAGCCTGTCCATGATGTTGCTTGGACGGAAACCTGAGCTGCCCTTGCTGAAACAACCCGAACAAGAGCTCGAGAAGATAAAACTCCTTGCCGGAGCCGTAGCCCGACCAGGCTGGTGGGAAGCCGCCAAAGCCGGGCTTTTATGGGGCATCCTCATCGCGATACTACTTTTTGCATTGATCCAATACCTGCGCCAGCACCAGGAATTCCTGCTCACACTGCGCAACCTGGGCGCGCGCACCCGGCTTTCACACATCTGGCGCTGGCTGCGTAAGTGGTTCAAACAGGCAAAAAATAGCCTGGCGCAAAAGCCTGCAGCGAGCACGATTGTACCGGCTGCCCGCAGAAGGGTTTCTCTCCACCCGCAACATGGACGCGCGTCAGAAAGTCAGTTTTTTTTACCAGGCAATGATCCGGCGCAGCGGCGAAAAAGGATTGCCGCGGCGTAACTCACAAACCCCTTATGAATACGCATCCACGCTGGACACCGCCCTTCCTGAAGCAGAAGATGACATAAACACGCTGACGAGCGCCTTTATCGAAGCACGTTACAGTCCTCGCCCGGTACAATCCGAGCAAGTGAATCTAGTTAAGAGTACATGGGAGAGGTTGAGAAAACGGCTGGACCGCAGATTTCAGTGAATTCGCTATTTGCTCAGCAAGCGCAAGGGGATTAACTATGTGTACCCTGGTCAGTCACCTTTTCGGGGATTGTTTTAGGGGTTTGAAGTACCGTGTAGAGTTTTTCAATTTGTGCCAGCACTGCCAGTGTTTGATCCAGTGAGCCTTTGACAATCTGAGCTGAGGTCTGGATAGCCAGTTGCTGAGTTATACCATTACCAGAAGATGGGGAAACATCTAAACCCGGGGGCTGTGCCACTTTGGCAAGAGCAGGCATGAGCGCTGCGAAAGCTGGTGGATTGTAGGAAATACCCAGCACCCTTTTTGCATCTTCTTCGCCGGTTAAAAGCTGAATATCAGTGGGGGAATTGACCAGAATTTGCGGACGCCGCTCGAAGGCTGTCACGATACCCGTCACACTGATCCAACGATCCTGGTAGTCGTCCAG
>JBBRWF010000387.1:0-4803 GCA_038249405.1 Anaerolineales bacterium | reverse complement strand
GCGGCAGGTACATCCTGCAAATTCAACGCGCACGCGAGATAACACTCGTTACACCTGAAGGACACACCATATTCAAGACCACCGCCGCCAGTGTTGAACAGGCCCTGTTGCAAACCGGCCTTTCTGCTTATGCTACAGACTTCCTTGAACCTGCCCCAGAAACTCCGATTAACTCAGACTTGACGATCACCTACCGCCCGGCGCGCGATCTTTCCATCACAGTCGATGGAAAAAACAGCAGTGTGAAATCATCTGCGATGACTGTGGGGCAAGCATTAACTTCTACAGGGATCGCCCTGCTCGGTCTTGATATAAGCATCCCCGCCGAAAATCTGCCGCTGCCTTCCGATGGGAAAATTCGGGTGGTGCGCGTCAACGAGACAGTCAGCCTGATAGAAAAAAGCATTCCATTTTCCAAAAAAATAGAATACAGCACCGATCTAGGAGTAGGAACACAAAAAGTGATCCAGAGCGGGCAGACCGGATTAATCGTCAACCGGGTTCGCATCCGCTACGAAGACGGCGCTGAAGTCGCGCGGACAGTGGAAGCCGAAACCACCGTTCGACAGCCCCAGGAAAGCATCATTGCAATCGGATCAAAGGTGCAGTTGCAAACTCTAGAAACCCCTGGCGGCCAAATTCAGTACTGGCGTGCAGTTCAAATGTATGCCACCTCCTATTCTCCCTGCCGTTCCGGAATATCCAAATGCTCTTACGGCACTGCCAGCGGAGCGCCGGTCAAACGCGGCATAGTAGCAATGATCCGTGATCTCTATAATCAGCTTTCTGGCTCGCAGGTCTATATTCCCGGTTATGGGCTGGCAGTAATCGCAGATGTTGGCGGGGGCTTTCCGGATGGACGTCTTTGGATTGACCTGGGCTACAGTGATGAAGATTTTCAGACCTGGTCCGGACCCGTTACTGTTTATTTTCTGGCACCCGCCCCAGCAAGCATCCCGGCTGTGCTAGAATAATAGACGATGCCTCGTCGTGAGAAAATCGCTCTCGCCTTACTATTCCTGATCGCCACCATCCTGTTGGCTGCGGTGAATTGGGATTTGTACAAAAACGCCTGGCAGGCACCGCTTGGGCCGGCGCTGGCGCTCCCCAGCCAGACGGCCCAACCTTTGACCCCTGCCGCAGCACTGACCCAGGCAGCCGGGCCTACTTTCGCCCAGATGACCCGCACTGCTTATATAGAAAAGCCAGCCCTGTGCGGCGGCCCCCAAACGATGAGCTTGCTCGCCATAGGATCTGACACCCGTGCTCAAGGTTATCTGTACGGGTTGGCAGATGTCATCCGGTATGTTCGCATTGACTTTGTTGCTCCGCGTGTCAGTGTGCTCGAATTTCCACGCGATCTATGGGTGGAGATCCCCGAAATCGCTGACCATTACGGCATCTCACACGGCAAACTGAACCAGGCTTACCTTTACGGCAACCCTGGAATGGGCTACTACAAAGGCGAAGGAAAAGGCCCCGGGCTGCTGGCGCGCACATTGGATTTGAATTTTGGCGCACGCCCCGATCACTATATCGCAGCCAACATGCACACATTTGTAGACCTGGTCAATGTAATCGGCGGCATTGATATTACCCTGCCGTACAGCGTGGATGGGCGTAAAGCCGATCAAGATGGCCGCGCTGACCTGTACTTTGCGCCCGGTCCTCATCACTTGAACGGTGAACAGGCGCTCATGCTCGGGCGCATCCGTCAATTTGGTACTTTTGCTCGCGCAGACCAGCAAAACCGTGTCCTTTGCGCGCTGCGTGAAAAACTTTTCACCCCATCCGTCGTGCCAAAATTGCCGGAAATCATCAACACATTTTACGGGGCAGTCCAGACCGACCTCAGCCCGCTGCAGATTAGCCAGCTCGCCTGCCTGGTTCCTCAACTCAAATCCACCGATATCACTTTCACTACCTTTCCACGTGCGCTGCTCACCGAAGACCGCACTTATGATGTAGGTGTAAACAAAGATGTCTATATCTTTAGAGCCGATTTCGAATCCCTGCGGCTGCTAGTACAGGCTTTCGATATTGGCGCCTGGCCAGACAGCAACCCGCCTCCCCCATCCATAGAAACACCCAGCCCCCGCGGCGAAGGTTCCTCTAAATGTCCATAAATTTACCACCCCTGAACGCTTCCAGCCTGTTACGCCAACACGGCTTGCACGCCGATAAAGCCCTGGGTCAAAACTTCCTGCACGACCCAATCGCTCTGCAACAGATTATAGATGCCGCTGATATTCAACCCCAGGATGCTGTGTTGGAGATCGGCCCTGGGATGGGAAGTCTTACACAATACCTGGCTCTGGCAGCCAAAACTGTTACTTGCGTGGAACTGGACCATGATCTGATCCCAATTCTACACACTGTCCTAAGCGGCTACACGAATGTGAAAATCGTGGAAGGCGATATCCTAAATTTTTCACCCGTCGCGCTGATGAATACGGATGACTACCTGGTGGTAGCCAATGTGCCCTACTATATTACATCCGCCATATTCCGCCACTTGCTGCAATTCTCCCCTCGCCCACGCCGCATCGTTCTGACCATCCAAAAAGAAGTTGCCGAACGGGTATGTGCTCTGCCAGGCGAAATGAGTCTGCTGGCGCTCAGCGTTCAGATCTTTGGGCAGCCTCGCATTGCCGCAATGCTGCCCGCGGAGGCTTTTTTCCCCGCGCCCAAGGTTGACTCAGCCGTCATCCGGGTGGATATGACCCCGGAAGCACGCATCCCCGCGCCACTGCAGGATGATTTCTTTCTGGTAGCAAAAGCCGGTTTCAGCCAGAAACGAAAAACCCTGCGAAATTCGCTTTCCGCAGGCCTCAGGCTATCTCCGGCAGATGCCGCAAAAATGTTAGAACAGGCAAGAATTAACCCAATGCGCCGTGCAGAGACTCTTTCGATAGAAGAATGGCTTACACTCACAATCCAGTTTCATTCACATAAAACCGAACTGAGTAATGCTTAACCTTCCCTGCCCTCTACATTACGTCTTGCAAGAATTCCTTTTTGCTTTAGGTCTCGAAAATTGAACTTTACCTGCCACACGCGCAGCGCGGCTTCCATTTGAATTTTGAGCGACATCTTGGATTTTCCCCAACGCCGGTCGGCAAAATGGATCGGCACCTGGGCAAATGTATATTTCAAGGCATAGGCCATAAAAGCCATTTCAACCAGGAAAATATAACCGTTGGACTGAATGCGATCCAATGGCATGCCCAGCAACGTTTCACGCCGCCACAGCCGGTAACCGGTTGTTATGTCGCGCAAAGGCAATCCCAGGATCGTTCGCGCATAAAAATTGCCAAATGCCGAAAGCCATTTTCGCCAAATGGGCCAGCGCTCATCCACGCTTCCCCCGGCAACATAACGCGAACCCAGGGCGACATCTGCCTTATCCAGCGCCGCTGCCATATACACCAGTCGCGCCGGATCATGCGAAAAATCCGCATCCATCTGCCCGATCCCTTCTGCACCGTCACCAATCGCTTTCTTAAACCCATCCAGATAAGCCGTTCTCAATCCCAGCTTTCCGGCACGATGAATTACGGAAATTTGGCCCGGGTGTTGGTTTGCCAGGTCGTCAGCAATTTTGCCAGTCCCGTCCGGACTGTTATCATCCACCACCAGAAGCTTTAAGTTGGACAAAGGTAGCGAAAACAAAGCGGAGAACAATTTTGGCAAGTTCTCCGCTTCATTATATGTAGGAATAATCACCGTTATTTGCAAATCTTCTCCTACTTCTTGCGAAGCATCAGCTCCGCAAGAATTTCATCCTGTGAATTTAAACGCCGCTCTCCAGAAACAAGATGCGCAGTCTGGACTCCCAGCCTTTTACCCTTAACCACGTCCTGACCCAGGTTCATTGGGTAAAATTTTTCTATCGATTGTTCGATGCGGGAACGTGCGCGCTCAGCCAACAGCACAGCAGCAGCGGATTCGGTACGAATTACAAAATCTATTGGAGATAGATGTCCCAGGATATCATCCGAAGTACCAGCATCGCTAACAGCATCTTCAAGCATCAAACTCACTGCCCGCAAAACATCATCCGATGCAACAAACCCAAATTCATCCCGAAATCCATCCAAATTCTTTAGACCAACATAAACCAGGCCCCAGCTGTTTTTTGTCAGACATTCGGTTAGCTTTTTGGTTACGAAATCCCCTTCAGGCAGTCCAGTCACAGCATTGGTTAAACTTTCCTGGTTGGCACGCCGAATGCAATTCTTAACTCGTAAGCGCAATTCCTGAACATCAAAAGGCTTGGAAATATAATCGTCCGCGCCAAGCTCAAGTCCGCGCAAACGATCTGCGCGGTCTTTCTTTTCTGTCAAGAAAATGATGGGGATATTGCTAGTTTTTCGATCCAGGCGTAAGCGGCGCGCAACCTCATAACCATCAATATCTGGAAGTCGAATATCCAGGATAATTAAATCTGGCCGGTTTGCAGCAGCTGCCCGAACACCATCTTCACCCCAATTGGCTATAAAGACATTATAACCTTGCGCGCGGAAGAATCCATTCAGCATCTCCGCCACATCAAAGTCATCTTCCACAAGGAGAATCTTCGATTTTTCTTCTGTCAAAGTACGCCTCGCCTGTGGGTAGCGATCAGGCAATTGGTTCTTTTTGAATGATAAATTCGCACACTTCGTCACCCAACGCATGGCAGCGAGACTCATTTACGCGAAATTCATTTCCGCCAGAAACCCATTTCAGAGATTCTTGTAACAGACCCACGGCAATAAAACAAACGGGTTTATCGACATTGCTGCGGCCCCAGCAAACTGG
>JBBRWF010000386.1:0-4807 GCA_038249405.1 Anaerolineales bacterium | reverse complement strand
GATCGGAAAATCCACGTTGATGCTGCAAATGGCGATGGAGATGGCCAAAACTCAGCGCATCCTGTATGTTTCGGGTGAGGAGTCGGAGCGCCAGATCAAGATGCGGGCTGACCGCCTGATGGAGCCGGGCGGTAAACTGCCAGAAAATTTATTCCTGGTTACAGAGACCAACCTGACCACGCTCCTGGAGCATAACCGCGAGGTGCAGCCCGGGTTGTTGATTGTCGATTCGATACAGACGGTTTACCTGCCCGAGCTGGATTCTTCGGCCGGGTCGGTGACGCAGGTGCGCGAGTGTTCGTCGAGGCTGCGCGAGTTGGCGAAGTCGAGCGGGGTTTCGGTGTTTGTGATCGGGCATGTGACCAAGGAAGGCGTGATTGCCGGGCCGCGGGTGCTGGAGCATATTGTGGATACGGTGCTGTACCTGGAGGGCGACCGCTTTCAGGCTTACCGCTTGCTGCGTTCGGTCAAGAACCGTTTTGGGGCAACCGCTGAGGTGGGGGTCTTTGAGATGCGCGAGCGCGGGCTGGTGGAAGTGCCGAACCCGTCAGAAGCTTTCCTGGCGGAGCGCATGATCAACGCGCCCGGCTCGGCGATCGCGGTGACAATGGAGGGCACGCGTCCGCTGCTGGTGGAAGTGCAGGGGCTGACTTCGGCGGCGCAGTTTGGGAATGCGCGGCGGACGCCAAACGGGGTGGACTATAACCGCCTGCTGATGCTGACTGCGGTTCTGACGCGACGGGTGGGCATCAAGCTGGGTGAGCAGGATATTTTTGTGAATGTGGTGGGGGGGATGAAGATCGAGGAACCGGCGGCGGATCTGGCGATCGCGGCGGCGGTGGCTTCTTCGATGAAGGATGTGTCTTTGCGCGCGGATGCGGTTTTGATCGGTGAGATCGGCCTGGCGGGTGAGCTGCGTTTGCCGGGCCAGATGCCGGCGCGGCTGCGCGAGGCGCAGAAGCTGGGTTTTAAGACGGCGATTGTGCCGCGGCGGCTACGCAAGGGTGAGCCGTGGCCCGAGAATATTCAGATCATTGAGGTGCGTTCGATCTACCAGGCGCTGGAGGCGGCGTTTATTCAGCAGCAGCAGAAGGAGCTGCCGAGAGGTCGGGAGGTGGCGTGAGGTTGGGCGATACAGACACCGGGGCAATATACCCCCGCATCTGAATATATGGACTATAATCTTAAACAGCTTGCCCTATCCGCTCTAACGGTTTGGTGAGTCAGGCGCCGTTTGAGTACGCACTCAAGCGGTGCTGTCTTTTTAGAGATTGGCTGAGATGGGACCTTTATGAAACCACATATTAAACTTGCCACAACACAGACTCCGGACGGCGGGAAGATGGAGCTGTACCAGCATGACCGGGATTTTTCGATCAAGATCAACGGGCTGGAATTAATGAACAGCCGCCAGCATGAGTCGGAGCAGGAGTTGGCGCGGTTGGGCTGTATGCATTTGTTTGGTCGCGCTGCACCGTGCGTGCTGATCGGCGGGTTGGGCATGGGGTATACCCTGCGCCAGGCGCTGGACAGCCTGGGAGCGGATGCGAAGGTGGTGGTGAGTGAGTTGCTGGCGGAGGTGGTGAACTGGAACAGGGAGTTTCTGAAGGAGCTCAACGGGCTGGCGCTGGAGGATGAGCGTACGGAGCTGGTGATTGGCGATATCTTTGCGCTGATCGCACAATCGGGCGGCAGGTTCGATGCGATTCTGATGGATGTTGATAATGGGCCGAATGCGATGACGGATGCGGGCAATCAACGGCTGTACAGTGCGGCTGGAATTGCGGCCTGCCGGGGGGCGCTGCGCAAAGAGGGTGTGCTGGCGGTCTGGTCGACGGAGGCGAGCAAGGTTTTTGAGCAGGTCTTGATGGATTGCGGGTTGAAAGTGCGGCGTTACAAGGTGAAGGCTTATCAGCAGAGTCATTCAAAGCCGCTGTTTATCTGGGTGGCGGCGGAGGATGAGGCGCTGCTGCCGCCGGGCGGTGGTGAGCCGTGTGGGACGGTTAAGGTGGCATTTGAGAAAAAGCGCGTCAAACCCGGGAAGTTATTAAATGTACCCAAGGGGCACAAGGTATAATATTGTTATTATGAGATCGGAAACAACCATTCAGGGAGATCAGCTTGCTAATGCTCTGCGCTTTTTGGGCATTAATTTTGTCATGGGAGGAAGTTACACGCCAGAAACAATTCATAAACATCCTGCCATGTTGATCAGAGCGATTTCCCAAAGCAAAGAAGCGCGTTTGAGATTGTCTCTTATTCCGCTATTTTTAGATCATCCTTGATTCGCAAAGGTTGTTCCACAGACTGACAGAAAACTGCTTACCCCGGAGCGCTTAACACTACTATGTTATTACACAGCAGCGGTTTATTTTCAAAGAAAATTCTTATTTTCAATTGAAAAAAAGCTTGAACTTCCTGATTTATTTTCAAAAGAACTGCAATTGGAAACCCAATCCGATCCTGACGAGTGCCTGAGAGCTTTGGCAGTCAGACATCAGCTGCTCAGTCAATCTTATATAAACTGGTTGGGAACGTATCAACACGCGGCCCAAATATGGCTTCGGGAAAAGTCAAACAATACAATAAAAAATGGATAATCTCCAGATCAAAAGTATTTTACTTACCATCGGAAATTCAGTACCTGTATCATCAAAAATCATCTTGTTAGGGGGATGTGCTTTATCTTTGCCAGGCAGCCCTCGGTCAACAATCGATATCGATTTTATTGCGATGATATCAACCCTAATGAATTTCACAAAACGATTCTTCAAATTGCATCAGAATTGAAGATCTACATGGAAGCAGTACCTCTGGATCGGTTCATTCCAATTCCTGATGGCGCGATTCTCGTACTATTTCCATTGGCAAATTTGGCAATCCTGAAGTGGTTATAGCCGATCCGTACAGCATTGCCCTGAGTAAATTGGAGCGCGGTTTTGATACTGATTTTGACGATATCATTTTTCTCATCCAAAGCAATTTCATCACCTTGATTGAATTGGAAGCAATCGCTCAAAAAGCTCTGGAGAAGGCTCAAGAGTTTGACATGAACACAAAAGAGATGCTTGCACATCATCAGGAATTAAGAAAAAGGCTGCAGGTTTAAAGCCATTGGCGCTTTGATCATTAAATCAAAAAGGACGGCGCGAAGCCGTCCTTTTGTGTTTCAGTTTGATTTACTGGTTGGCCTGGGCAACCACCGCGGCAAAAGCCTGGGGATCGCGCACGGCCAGGTCGGCCAGCATTTTGCGGTTGAGCATGATGTTGGCTTTCTTCATTGCAGAGACCAGACGGCTGTAGCTTAAGCCGTTTAGGCGGGCTGCGGCATTGATACGGGCAATCCACAGCTTGCGCAAGTCACGCTTGCGGGTGCGGCGATCGCGGGTTGCATACCACATGCTCTTGAGCATCGCCTCGCTGGCGCGCTTAAAGAGGAAGTGACGGGTGCCGCGTTGGCCCTTGGTAATCTTTAAAACTTTTTTGTGGCGCAGATGTCCTTGCGGACCACCTTTTACACGCATGTTTCAAACCTCCTGCAAACCTCCGGGCGTCGGTGGTTGGGTACTCCGTCGAGAGTTACCCTGCCTGCCAGTTGCATACACCCGGTAGCCGCAAATTAAAAAAAATCGGATACGATTGCCTACTTAAGATTCGGCACGAGACGACGAATGCGCTTGATGATTCCGCGTCCGTTGACGGGGATCATTTCGAGGAACTGCGCTTTGGTGCGCTTGGAAGTATGGCGGCGTAAATGGCTCTTGCCACCCTTCGTACGAACCAGCATCCCAGACGCGGTCTGGCGAAAACGTTTCGACGTCGCCTTGTGGGTCTTGAGCTTGAACTTTCCAGATCTTGGCTTTTGGGGCACAGCGGCTTACTCCTTTCAGACAAATTAACCACGGTGAGACGTTCTCCCGCGGGAGTTCACTCTGAGAAACTGACCTGCATTCCCGAAGACTTTTACCGGCTATTCGGGTTTTATTTCTTTTACAACCGGTTTGACTTTGGAGGGTCCGAGCACGACGAGCATGGTGCGGCCTTCCATCATCGGAGATTGTTCAATGATGCTTACGTCTGCGAGGGACTGGGCGATTTCGCGCAGATCTTCAAGCGCGATCTCAGGGTAGTCCATTTCGCGGCCGCGGAACTTGATGGTCACGCGAACTTTGTGGCCCTGGTTCAGCCAGCGGCGCGCATCATCGACTTTGAAACCGCGGTGAGCTTCGTTGGTTTTTGGTCGGAGCCGAATTTCTTTGACTTCGATCTTGACCTGGGCTTTTTTGGCTTCACGGTCTTTCTTTTCGCGCTCGTACAGGAATTTACCAAAATCCAATATGCGACAGACGGGAGGAGCAGCATTGGGTGATACTTCCACGAGGTCCATATCGGCATCGCGTGCGATTTGAATCGCTTGACGGATGGGAACAACGCCCACGTTGTCACCCGTCGGACCAATCAGGCGCACTTCCGGAACCCGGATGGCCTCATTAACTCGGAACTCTTGCTCGGCTATATGCTTCTCCTTCAATGAAATAACACGTAACCAGCCCTATTTGGCTGGCATTTGAGCGGACGGATGATAACACATCCCTTGCAGAGCGTCAACTTTTTAAGAAGATCGTCAGGAATTCTCAATATGGATATTTACATGATTGCGGTGGTACTTGCGCCCTATCCCCCTGCGCCCTTTCCCGCTGGCGAGAATAATTTTTCGTCGTGCGGGGTGTGCGGGAAAGGGGAAAATCTTTTTTTGAGAGACTGGGGAGCTAAGCTCCCCAGTCTCTCAAGCTCTCAGCCCGTCTTG
>JBBRWF010000385.1:0-4816 GCA_038249405.1 Anaerolineales bacterium | reverse complement strand
GGTCATATCATTTGGCGACGGCCTTTTGGGGTGGGTCAGCTTGCTAAGATCAGCCACCCAGGCGTTTATCATCGCCATCCACATTTCTTTACCAGATTCGACGCTGGCCTTTTTGGCGTCTTTACAGTACCAGGGTGCATCAGGCCCGAGAAAATCAAATTGAACAAGCTCCGGGCGGACAGCCATGAGGAGGGATGTTTCGTAATACCCGGCATGGTCCGCAATAACAACGCCTTTGGCAGCCGCATCTGGCAAGACAGATGGCCAGACTTGGATGCGCTCAAAAACCTTGTCTTGCGCCGCGAGCGGAGCTTTTCCCCACCATGCATCGCCACGTTCCTGGTGGGATCTTTCGAAAGTTACTTCGGCTGCGGCCTGGCGCAATGCCAATGCTTCAGGCCCATCCAGCCCTTGATGGTGAATACAAACGATGATCCATTTGAAACCCATGTTCCAGAAACTGTTGAGCACATCCCTGGCATGACGGCCAAAGCGCTCAGTGGAAACATCCAGCGTTCCAAGATCCGGGCCAGTAACCGCAGAACCAGTGGGCCCATACCAGAGCGGGGGAGCAACGATACTTGGAACCTGCAAAGAGACCTGTTCGAGGAGTTCTTCAACGATAAACGTATCCAACCCAAGGGCCATGTGCGGGCCGTGGTATTCGATGCAACCAGCAGGCAGCAACACGGGCCAGCCTTCATCAATGGCCTTTTTAAATTGGTGGGGCAGCAAGTTCTGTAAACGCATCTGAGCCTCGAAAGTGTCAGTATCGCGTGAAAAAAGTTAGTTCAGATCAGGAATATCGTACTCCCCAAGCTGCAGGGGATATTGTCCGTATTCACGCACCAGGTTAACCACATATTCGTAGTTTTCAGCAGAGATATTGCTGGGGATAGAATGGTCTGACTGGAAAATCATACCTCCGCCTTTGGCCGCATTCAGTTTGCGCAAGACAATCGGTTTCAATTCTTCCTTGGTACAACCAGCCCATTCCATGACATTCATATTGCCGCAAAATCCAATGCGGTGCCCATACTTGCGGCGTAGTTCGACAACATCCATGCCAGCTTTGGCTTCCAGCGGGTTATAAGCATCTATGCCAACTTCGATGAAGTCTTCAAAAATACGTTTGACATTGCCGCAGCCGTGGTAAATGACTGGCAACCCGGCGTTGTGACACACCTCGACCATGGCGGCCAGGCCGGGCTTGTACCACTTGCGCCAGTAATCTGGATGGAAGAACAGGTCTTTGCGATAGGCCACATCGCCCCAAATCACCATGCCGTCAATCAACCCATCGGCGGCCTTGATCTGAGCCTTTAGCATTTCCAGGGCCCATTCATTGGTACGCTTGACAAATTGTCCAAAGCGCTCAGGATATAAACCAGCAAAAAGGAGTAGGTTTTGCCCACCCACAATGCGGGTCATGTATTCATTGGCCTCGGTCTGACTGCCATAAACCGGGATGGTCGGGCGAACCTTCTTGACGGTCTCGATCCAGGGCGGCAGGTTGCGAGCATAACCATCACCGACCCCAGCAAGCTGATTATCGCCGCCGCTAAAGAAGCGGCGCGGGTCAGCAGGATCATCGAATTCAAAGGCCTCGGCTTTTTCGATCGTGTCAGTTTCGAAATGAACAAACTCGGGCATGGGATCGGCGAATTTTTTGCGCAGGACAGCCTCAAAGCCAGTTCGCACTACCACTTCTTCTTCGTTTTCGCTGATGACCTCGAAATTCTTGATATGCGGATCCATGTTGTGGATTGTGACGATCCAGTCAAGATCATAATATTCATAAACATCGGTCTCAACGGGCAGTTCTTTTTCTTTGCGCCAGCGTTCGAGAAAGCTACCCCAGAAGAAATCACTGACCGGGATGCGGTCAGGTTCCTGGTGTTTGAGGGCCTTGTTCATGCGATCCAACTTCTTAAGACAATTTTCAGTTCTCTCCATGGGTTTTATCCTCTTTAATCGGTGTGGAAAACTTCTTGCATGGTCGACCACCATTCGCCTTCAGCGCGGGTCTTAAGAGGCTCCTGCATGGGCATCATGATCGCCCACCATTCCTGGGTTTTGGGATCGTCGCCCATTTTTTTCATGTCACTATCAAAATTTTCGCCTACATATTCAAAATAGGCAAACAGCAGCCCATCCTTGTGATAGATGGAGTAATTACGAATGTTACATGCGGTGATCATTTGCAGAATTTCAGGCCAAACTGCAGCATGATACTTGACGTATTGATCGAATGTTTCGGGCTTGACTCCAATGATCTGTCCATATCTTTTCATCAGATATTCTCCTTTTGGGTTCTCAATAATTTCCATTTTCGCGGAGGGTTTCATACATTGCAATTACATTTTCTACGGGCGTTTCGGGGAGCAAATAATCGTGGCTGGGCGAACAAACATAGCCACCGCCAGGTTTCATTATATCCAGGACGCGTTTGGTTTCAGCACGGGCCTGCGCTGGCGTACCTTCGATCAACAGCTGGGTATTAACTGCGCCCATCAGCATGATCTTGCTGCCTAACTGAGATTTTAGATCAGCAGGGTTCATTCCACGGCAGGTAGGCTGCAGCGCTTGCAGCCCATCCAAGCCGGTTTCGAGCATGGCAGGCAACAATGGAGCAAAACCACCGCAGCAGTGCAGTAAAACTTTCAGGTTATAGTCATGGCCCAGGTTTACCAGGCGCTGGAGGTGGGGGGCAATAAAGCGCCGGAATGTCTTATCGCCGATGAGAGGGCCTGTCTGAGCGCCAAAATCGTTGCCAATGAAAAAGATGTCGATGAGATCCGCAGCGGCATCGAAAATTCTTGTGCTGACGCCCACATAGTAGTCCACAATATGCTGCATAAGCGCATCAATCATTTCAGGATTGTCATACATTTTGTAGCTGATATTTTTGAAGGTCATCAGATCCATGGCGTCGTGCCAAAACGGGGACCAGTCACCTGCCAGAATGGCGTATTCACCTTTGTAGGACAGGATTTCAGCACGGATTTCTGAGACATCCATCCAGGATGGGTCAGGCCAGGGGAAATCGTGAACTTCTGCGACCGTTTCCACATTCACAAGCGGGCGGTTCAACGGCATACCATAGCCGTAGCCGTGGCGCTGCACATTAAACGGCGTGCGATAGGTGGCATCTGAAAATGTCAGGTTCGCACCAGGGCTGCGCTCTTCAGGACCGGTATAACGAGGGAAGACCCGACGAAAATCATCCTGTAAATATATGGAAAGACTTTCATCGTCTTTAAGTCCAAGGTGATTGGTCATCAAGCCTCGAAACTCAGGCGATGCGCCAAGCCAGGCTGGAACACGGTCTGGTTGTTCGAGATTGAAAGCGGTCATTACGCGCTCTTTTGATGTCATATTCATCAAATGCCTCTTTTAGATCGAAATCTTGATAGCAGGTCAGGAGGCTTGGCCCAAAGCGCTATAACGCCCATACTTATGGGCTGCGCGGACCATTGTTTCAAAATTCTCGGGTGGGATACCATCCATAATACTTGTGGATGATCCCAGGACATAGCCGCCGCCAGGCGCAACCGTGGTGCAGTATTCACGAACTTTTTCTTCTATTTGTTCCTTCGTTCCAAAAGCCAAAAGCGGGGTATGGACATTGCCGACCAATGACATCCTGCCAGCCCATTTCTTTTTCACAGCGGCGAGATCATTTGATTCGGGCTCGACCGGATGGTTGACATTTATCCCTACCTCATACAGGATGGGCAGGATGCGATCCAGCTTGCCATCGGTATGCATCAGCACCAATTTGCCAATCTCCTTGGCAGGCGCAATAAGTTGTTTCATGCGGTGAGGAAAGATTTCCATAAACATGCTTTCGTTGATCATCAGCCCGGAGTTGTAACCGATGTCATCATTGATCATCACGAGGGCAATATCTGAGCCAAAATTTTTACAGACGGCTTGCATGACCCTGGTTTGTTGCTCGAGGAGAATATCCATGAGTTTGTCAAGCAAGGGGCGGTTATCATAAAACATGTAAAAAGAATCAGTTACACCAATTGCGAGCATGGCGCTATCAAAGAAAGATGTAAGGTTAGGAATAATGCCAACGCCAGTGCCGCTGGCTGCTTTCAAATAGCGTTCCACATGCTGGAGCTGGTTTTCGATGAGCGGAGGCGGTTCAAGGTTTTCAAGATCGGCGATGGATTTTATTGAGCCGTTTACGTAGTGGCGGGTGCCATCTGTTGCCAGGTCAAAAATGTTATTGGGGCGCCAGTTACAATTACATAATACAGCATCCTGACCAAGACGTTGAGCAAATTCAACATCATCTTCGGGGGTGATTGATTGACCACCTTCTGCTGCATCGCCAATCCGGTAGCTTAGTTTACGCTCCAGAATGTGCTCGTAAACTCCCTGGCTGGTGATCCACATCTCCATATGCGGTACCCGATCTGGCTCTTGATGATTGAGAGCAGTCAATAAACGTTGAATATTAGACTTATCGTACTGAGATGACTGAATTTCCATACTGCGCTCCTTGAATCACAACGAAATTAAATACTGGAAAACAAGTTTCATCAATCTAAGTCACCAACCTTAGTCTTCATTCGTCCATATTTTTGAATTGCGCCAATCATATTGCTAAAATTTTCATCAGAGAATTCACTATTCTGCGGCAGGGTTGCATCATTCCCTAGCACAAAGCCCGGGGTTTTGGAAAAAAGGGTACAAACCTGGCGAATATGTTCTTCAATTTCTTCTCTGGAGGAGCGAGCCACGAATGAGGAAGATATACCGCCAAGAAAAACCAGTTTCCCAGACCAATCAGAGATTACTT
>JBBRWF010000384.1:0-4828 GCA_038249405.1 Anaerolineales bacterium | reverse complement strand
GGTCAGGTATTTCGGCGACTGAGTTCCGCCAGGCAATTTCACTGGGGATTGCCAAGATTAATTTCTTTACCGGAATGTCTGAAGCGGCTATTCAAACAACCACCCGCTACCTGAGCACGGCTGGAGAGCGCTACAATGATTACCCGCTGATGCTCAATGAAGTGAGAGAAAGCGTTGCGGGTGTGGTGGCTGAACAGATGGAAATCTTTGGCAGCCGGGGTCAGGCTGCTGTCGAATCATGAAGTCTCAATAGGAGAAAAAATTATGGCACAAAAATCTCGTTTTGCCGTCTATTTCGGTAACCGTGGTTTCTTCCCGGCTTCGTTACAGGCTGAAGCAAGGGAAGAACTTCCGAAAGTTCTCAAAGCCGCCGGACACGAAGTTTTGATGTTGGAAGCGGAAGCCACTCGTTACGGAGCGGTCGAGACTCCCCAGGAAGGCCAGATTTTTGCCAATTTTCTGAGGCAAAACCAGGGCAAATTTGATGGCGTGATTTTAAGTTTGCCAAACTTCGGGGATGAAAATGGAGCCGTGGCCGCTTTGAAAGAAGCCGGGGTTCCGATCCTGGTGCAGGCTTACCCCGACGAATTTGACCGAATGGGACCGACACTCCGACGTGATGCCTTTTGCGGTAAGTTTTCAATCATGGATGTTTTTCACCAGCACAATCTAAAATTTACGGCGCTTAAGCCGCACGTGGTCAGCCCTGGCAGTGAACGCTTCCGGGTTAATCTTGATCACTTCGACCGGATGTGCCGGGTGGTCAATGGTTTCCGTCACCTGGTTGTGGGGGCGGTTGGGGCTCGCACCTCGGCCTTCAAAACTGTGCGTTATGACGAAGTTGCTTTGCAGCGTATGGGCGTGACCGTTGAAACCTTCGATCTTTCGACGGTCATTGCGCGGGTCAAGGCTCTTTCGGCTGAAAGCAGCGCTTACAAGGTGAAGCTGGAGGTTTTGAAAGACTATACTTCCTGGGAAGGTGTGCCGGATGCCGCTCTGGAAAATATCACCCGGCTTGGCGTGGTACTGGATGAACTGATTGTCGAAAACCAAATGGATGCGATCGCCATCCGCTGTTGGATCGAATTGCAGCAGCAACTGGGGATTTCGCCGTGTGTGCTGCTCGGGTTGCTTAACAATACTGGCACCATCGCAGCCTGTGAGGTCGATGTCTATAACGCGGTGGTGATGGCGGCATTGTCGCTGGCTTCTGGCCGTCCGGCTACTGTTTTAGATTGGAATAATAATTATGGGGAAGAAGATGATAAGGTCATTTTGTTCCACTGTGGGCCAGTGCCACGCGAATTGATGACCACCAAGGGCCAGGTTTCAGATCATCTGATTCTGGCAAACTCTGTGGGCGTAAATAACAGCTTTGGCTGCGTTGTCGGACGCATTGCTCCCACCGATTTAACGTTCGGAAGCATGATGACGGAATCTGGCAAGGTCAAGATTTTCCTTGGGGATGGCCGTTTCACCGAAGACCGAATACCAGGGAATTTCTTTGGCGCTGCCGGGGTAGCAGAGATTGACAAATTGCAGGATGTGCTGCTGCATGTGGGGTTGAACGGATACCGCCATCATGTGGGTGTCACCCCTGGCAAGCATGTTGCTCCCCTGAAAGAGGCTCTGGAAAAGTATCTCGGCTTTGAAGTTAGTGTGCCCCAGGCGGAGTAGAGCATGCCCGAACTCAAGAACATTGTTCAGAATGGAATGAAAACTGGAATAGCTATTCCGGCCTTCAACATCCCGTATTTACCCATGCTGGAGCCAGTTATTCGGGCTGTGGTTGATCAAAACAGCTTTGCGTTGATCGAAACGGCCCGGCTGGAATGGTTCAAATTCGAAGCTGGCGGGCCTCAGGCTGTGGCGGAAGAATTCTTCCGTTGGCAGGTACCGGATCACGTGCGCCTGCACCTCGATCACGTTCCTGTGATTGACGAAGATGGCCAGCGGGTTAATTATCTCGAGATCGTCCAACAGGCGATTGGCCTGGGGTACCATTCTGTGATGGTGGATGGGTCACGCCTGGTTCTGGATGAAAATATTGCTGCCACTCGTGAAGTGGTGGAATTGGCGCATAAAGCCGGGCTGCCGTGTGAAGCAGAATTGGGAGCCGTTCTGGGCCACGAAGCTGGACCGTTACCGCCCTATGAGGAGTTATTTGCCTCGGGAAGAGGTTTCACGAAGGTGGATGAGGCGCGCCGTTTTGTGGCTGAATCTGGCTGCGATTGGCTTTCGGTTGCCATTGGGAATATTCATGGAGCCGTTTCAGGTGGTTATAGAGATCAAAAGAAAATCGCTGCGCGTTTGAACCTGGAGCATTTGGAGAATCTCTCGCGGGCTAGCGGGGTGCCCCTGGTTTTACATGGCGGCTCGGGCATTCCCCGTGAATATGTGCTGGCTTCCTTTTTAAAGGGGATCGTCAAAATCAATATCGGCACAGAAATTCGTCAGACCTATGAGAGCATCCTACAAACCTCGGGAAAAATTTCCAGTGCTCAGGATGCTGTTTATGAGCGCACCAGTTGGCTGATTGAAGAGTATTTTGGCTTAAGTAATACGCAACCGTTGGTGACAGAGGGGCTGTTATGAACCTGCTTGGGATCGATGTTGGGACAACCGGCTGCAAAGTGGCCCTGTTCTCGCTGCAAGGCGAGGTGTTGGCTTCGGCTTATTGTGAATACGATGCCCAAAGCCCTCAGCCAGGCTGGGCGCAGCTGGATGCCGCAGCCGTATGGGGGGCGATCCAGGCATCTATTCGCAAGGTGACGGCTGCCATGCCAGGGGCAGAGATAGGGGCGGTTTCAGTATCTTCCCTGGCAGAAGCGGTCGTCCCGGTTTCAGCCGATCGGCAGATTCTGGGAGCCTCCCTGCTTAATTTTGACCTGCGCGGTGAAGAATTTCTGGCTGATCTGGCGGCAGTTTTGTCAAATGAACGCCTGTATGCCATCAATGGTAACATTTTTGGCAATCAATACACCCTGACCAAACTCAAATGGATCCGCGCTCACCAGCCCGAGCTATATGCGCGGACCTATAAATTTTTAAACTGGAGTGATTTTACAGCCTTCATGCTGGGTGCCGACCCGGTGGTGGATTATTCGCTGGCCAACCGGACGTTACTTTTCGATATCCATACCTGCGATTGGTCGGATATGCTGTTGGATGCTGCTGGTCTGGACCGGTCGAAACTGCCGGACACAGCACCTTCGGGAACCGTGATCGGGACTGTGGCGGCGCAGATGGCAGCCGATTTGGGTCTGCCGCCCGGAGTGAAAATTGTCTGTGGTGCGCATGATCAGTGTGCCAACGCAGTTGGCAGTGGTGTGGTGGATGCGGGCAGCGCCGTTTATGGCATGGGTACGTACCATTGCATTACATCGGTTTTTGTGACTCCGCCTGATTTGCAAGCCATGATTTCACGCGGGCTGAACACCGAGCATCATGCCATTCCTGACCGTTACGTGTGCTTTATTTACAACCAGGGTGGTGCGCTGGTTAAGTGGTTCCGGGATACTTTTGCAATTGTTGAACACCGCCTGGCTAAGGCTGAAGGTCGTTCTGTTTATCCGTCGCTGTTTGCTGAGCTGCCTGCGGAGCCGAGCGGGGTTATGGTGCTGCCGCACTTCTCGCCAACTGGCACACCCCGGTTTATTGCCGATTCGGCCGGGATGATCGCCGGGTTGCACCTGGAAACGAGGCGCGGTGAGGTGCTGAAGGGTATTCTTCAGGGGGTGTCGTTCTATCTTAAAGAAGTGGTTGACTCGCTGCCCGCGACCGGCATCAAAATCGATAATTATCGCGCAGTTGGCGGCGGTAGTCGTTCTGACATTTGGGTGCAGACTTGTGCCGATATTTTCGGGAAGCCATTTACCCGACCGGTGATTACCGAGGCGGGTGCTCTGGGTGCGGCCATTATTGCGGGGGTTGGGGCAGGGATTTTTGGGAGCTATACTGAGGGGGTAGCTGCCATGGTCAAGCTTGAGCGCACTTTTGAGCCGGACCTGCATCAGCACGAACGTTACCAGATGCGCTACCAGTATTATCAACGAATGTGGCCTCTGATGGCGGATTATCTGAGGGAATTATCGGCAGAGACATATCATCCGTAAAAAGGAAAAAAATCTATGACCAAAATTTTTGATCGAGAGTGGAGCAAGGCAGAGCTGCTACGCCGGGTTGGTCAGATGGAGCAGTTGGCTGGAATTCGCCTGGTTGAGGCCGGAGATGGTAAGGCGCGCGGCTGCCGGTTTCTGGAAGTTTGGACGGGTGGCGGTTTGCGTTTTCAGGTCAATGCCGACCGGGCTTTGGATATTTCCAGTTGTGAGATGGGGGGGGTTCCGCTCTCCTGGCGCTCTCCGGTTGGGGATGTGCACCCGGCTTATTTCGAGGCGCAGGGTCTCGGCTGGTTGCGTTCGTTCCCTGGCGGTTTGCTGGCAACTTGCGGATTGGATCAGTTTGGCTCGGCTACGGCAGAGGATGGTGCGGAATTTGGCTTACATGGGCGGATCAGTAATTGTCCTGCTTCACAGGTGGGGTACCGCACTTTCTGGGATGGGGATGAGTATCGCCTGGAAATCAGTGGGGAGGTTCGGCAAGCAGCCTTCTTTTCGGAAAACTTGGTGCTGCGGCGGCGGATTAGCACGGCATTGGGCTCAAATCATCTTCGCATTGAAGACGTTGTGACCAATGAAGGTTTTCAAGCCAGCCCGCACATGCTGCTTTATCATTTCAACCTGGGTTTTCCGCTGCTGAGTGAAAATACCCGTCTGTTGCTTCAATCAGAAGAGACTCTGCCGCGCGATGGGGCTGCCCAGGGGGGCCT
>JBBRWF010000383.1:0-4835 GCA_038249405.1 Anaerolineales bacterium | reverse complement strand
GCTGCGACATTTGCCGCTTAATATTCATCGCCTGAAGTGGCATAACCACCAGTTCCAGGAAGAAAATGCCACAAATGATGCCTCTAGCTTGCCAACCGGACCATTTGCAACCACCCGTAAAGATCAATTAGGCGATTTGCTGCTCTGGGTGCCACGTGGCCTTGACAGTGACTTGATCGACGCAATGTCCGGTGGTTACGGTTATTCACATGTAACCATTGATACCGGAGAGAATGACCTGCCCACCGGCAAGCCGGTAATGGTGGTGAGCACTCTCGGACAGAAGGTGACGCGCAGGTTTCAAGATGAATATAAGCGGCGCGCTTTTGTGCGTGCGCCCATCTCCAAGACCGGTGTGAACGTGAAACATTTTGTGGAATGCGTCAAGTCAAAAATGGGCGAACAGTACGATATTCTGGATGCCATAACCTTTGGCGAAATTGAAGACCCGGTCAAACAAGTCTGCTCCAGGTTGGTAGCCGACTATCTACCTGAGAATGAACGGCTGCAAATTGAGCGCGCCAGGAAAATGGGGCTGGTGTGCAAGGCATCGGTCAGTATTTATTCCAGGCCTGGCAAATCAAAAACAAGGGGATTCATCAGTCCTAACGGATTTGCTGAATACTATGGCGCGCCAAAGGGCAGAAACCTCAGCGGGCTCGAGACCACCCTGGAATCACAGCAAGTCAAATTGGCTGTCCGGTGTGTGGTTGCCGCCTCGTCGCGTCAGCATGTGTGGAAATTTTTGGCAATTGCCGGGAGCGCCACCTGTCTGTTGATTTATTGTTTATATGACGCTGAATAAGCAATAGGTCGCGAAGCTGACATTTATTCCTGTTCAATACAATTGATAAGGATTCCTTTAAACGGAATTCGATATCTCCCCTGACTGGTGGATATTAACACCCCCCAGTCGATGGATGTGCCATGAGCGTATTCATCTTAAGATGAATAAGGATCCATTTTGATCGGATGGCATTCAATTTCTGATGTGCAACAGGTGGAGTTAGTGGCGGTCACCAGCCACACGTATCAAAGCACCTATTCAAAAAGGAGAAATCTCATGTTGTGGACCATCATCGTAATTCTAATTATTTTGTGGGCGCTGGGCTTTTTCGGCCGGAACATCAGCCCGAGTTTTCCGCAAACAGGCGGTTGGATTCATATTTTGATCGTTATCGCTCTCATACTCATGGTTCGGTCATTTTGGAACTGGTTTTGAGAAATTTTTGGCCAGTTGGGTATAGATATCTGCCGGGAAGTCCAGCAAGGATAAGATTTTCGCTTGAACATCCGAAAGCGGCGTCACATGATACAAAACTTGATCACCGATGGACACTACCGACAAATAGATGCCTTTGAAAGCTTGGAGCATAGATTCAGTGGTTGGGTGAGCTGTGGCCCGTTTTGGATTTCCGGCGTATATACCAGACAATTTCTCATCCAATTCCGCTAAACGCTTTCGAGCCTGGTATTCGATCAACGTCAAGATGCGCAATCCGATCGAAAGCAAGTGGATCAAGCCGGTAGCACGCTCATCGCTTTGCAAATACATTGGAGATAACGACAGAGGCTTTCCTTTCAATCGTCCAAAACCATGTTCCACCAGATATTCTTCCCGGTAAGCGAGAACTGCCTTTTCCAATGGCAAAACATCTTGAGGATGATTGGTGGCATATACTCGCCAACCTAACCAACGTTCCGCTTCTTGAACAGCCAGATCATCAGTTTCTGCCAGCAAAGTCAGTGTATGCTCGATCTCAGTTCTAGCTGGCCGGTCGCCATAAGCGCGAATGTGTCTTTCCGTGCTCTCATCGAGAATATTGAGTTTTATCAACCCTACAACCCGGTGGTGCTTAAGTATCTTGTCGGCAGCAGTTTGCATACCAGCCGCATCTTCAAATTGCCGCTTGCCTTGTTTATGCTCGTTCAACTCAAATAACTCGGTTTTTGCCTTCTCCAATCGCTTACGAAGCCCTTCTTGCGCAGCACGAGCATATTGAAATGAGCGGATAATCAAACGTCTTTCGGTCCAGGTGATGGTTCTATTATCGATTTCGGCATTCACGGAAATATTTTGTTCGTAGCCTTCGGCGATTTGCTCCACTTGGCCATCTACGGTTATTCGTTCGATGAGCCTTAGTACCTGGTTTCCGTCCCAGACTGGTTGTAAATATGCTTCAAGGGTCTCATCCGGTAATTGAACTTCCGAAAGTGGACACAGATAGTAATCCTGGCTGTTCTGAATGAATGCACGAATCCCTATTGCAGCCATTTTGCAGTCACCTACATATAACAATCCATGCTCGTCGAGACTGGTACTCACTTGCTTGATCGCCGGAATGTACAATTTATCATCTGCCCGTTCGCCTGACACAACCTGAGTTGCAATAGGCATCCCCATTGGGTCTAATGCCGACATCATCACCTTCAATTGGGGCAGGTCGGGCCGATGATCCTTGCTATGTCCATGTTGGAACAGTCCATTTTCAGTCACCGTCCAATATCCACTGGCTGTTGTGCTATCCACTCGCACTCGCTTCGGCTTCAACTCGTATACCCGCAGGGTTTGTCGGTTGAGTTCAGTTTCAAACGCTTTCCATTTCTCGGCATCCGCCAGTTCATCCAGCACGATGCCCAACCGATCGTCGCTCAATTCTGAAGCTCGAATATCCTGGCCGGTACTAATTTCCAATGTATGCAGTCGTTTTTCGACCCACGGCTGTACTTGGTTTAGTCGGTGATCGCCTTCTGACAATATATGGCTCAGCCAAACCATTGCCGTCCAACCAAAGCTTGTTCCTTGCCAGTTGCCATGTGACAAAAATTGCTCATCTAGGAGTTCTGGTATTCCAATTTTCTTGCCTTGTGCAAGCAATACGGGGATATCGTCCAATTGCTCTGTACTTACCTGTAGGTTATCTGCCATGCAGATAGCTTATCGCATTTTTCAAAACACGTCAAAATTTGACCGAACCATGAGCTCATACTCGTTGTGTTGACCTTTTTGAATATCATTTAAGGCTGCCTGGTTCAGCCCGAAGCTCCTGCCGGCCAAAATTCCGCAAGTCGGTTTACCGGCGGCAGCCGTTGGGTTTCTTTCCAAAAAAAATGAAGGTAACGTGACCAAACGAAACACACACCAACCTTGTTTTCTGCCGATCGTTATTGGCCTGGCATCGATTATCGTCCTGGTGTTCAGCTTTTCGGCTTATTTAACATCTGCTTCCGCTGCTACTTTGTGCGGCGATGGCACCTCACCGGATTACGGTCTTACTTACAATCTTCGGCAGACACATTGGACCGTGCAAGATCAGAATTATGTTTCGGAACAGACCATGATAAAAGTGGATTCCATCCTCGACCGCCTGAATGAGGATGCAATTGTGCAGACCATGATCCTGATATTGCCCCAGTACCAGGTTGGGAACCGGGTAAACTGCGCTGTACATTTCTTAAGATATATGAAACTTGGCGAGCCAACTGGTGAACGCAAAGATAACGGTTTTGTCTTTTTGATCGTTGTTGAGCCTGATCGTATTGATGTGCATTATGGCGTAGGCCTTGGTCTGCCAGCATTGACCGCAACAGAATTGACTAACCTGAATCGCTCGGCAGAGAACCTGTACCAGTCGACTTCCAATCTGGATCAGGCATTATTGACCCTGGTGCAAGGATTTGACACTGTAGCTCGCAACAATTACGAGCCACTTATTTCGCCTACATCCCTACCAGGCACAAATAATTCACCGCAGTTACCTTCCACGCCGCTGGGAATTCTAACCATCTGCGGTCAATTGTGTTTCGGCATTCTCCTGCTTCTTTTCATGCTGTGGGGAGCGCGCAGAGGCATTCGTTTTAATCCGTCCGGTTTTGGTTCCGGCAGGATCGGGTTTCCTCTTGGTGGGGGCGGCGGTGGTTCTTCATCGCGCGGCGGCAGTGGAAGCGGTCGGTCGGGGCGTGGAAATTAATATATTAAGGAGCTGATGATATGCGAACCCTTTCAAAACAGATTATTCTCATAATGGTAATGCTGACTTTCTTTGTCGGACTGACAGGCTGCGGAATTGTTGATTCTGGTACAACAGAATACAACGAATTGGTTGCGTTGGTTCAGGGCGTGCAGTCTGCTGCGGCCAACTTTCAGTTGGTGGTGGATACCCAATATGCCAAAATTCAAGCCAAAACACAGATCACCAAGGATTATTACGAGGCGGTCAACAGCAGCGGTGAGGTCTGGACCGGGAATTTTCGTTCTCAGGCAGATGCGTTGACCAGCCTGCTTAAGAACTATCGGGATGCAAATGGGCAGCCATTGGACCCAACCAAACTGAACTTGAACGATCTGCAAGGCAAAGGCGCGCTACCCAGCGGCCTGGGCCAAGGCTTCTCCCTGTATGTCAACGCTATCACCCAGGCTCCGCCACCTGTGCCGGATGCCGAAGTAACGCTGGCGCTTGGGGACACAGTTGATGAAGCCATGAACACCATTCAGTTGGCTGGTACAGATTGGAATGATGCTGTTAAAGCTTACAACACTCGCCGGGCCCAGATTAAGGGCGAGATTGTGGCGCGTGTCTCGGCATATTTTGGTTTTGATCTGCCTGTGACGTTTCCGTATTACCAGGGCGGAAATGCCGGTCAGCCTGTTCAAAATCCGCTGGCTACCCCAAAACCGTAGATAAAATTGGCTTATACAGATTTGCGATTACGGGTCTCTATTCAAAGAACTCTTTATTACAGAAGCAGAGCTCCCACAAAGAAAATTATTATTCCATTGAGCGTCATGCCGACCAATAATCAAATAGAAAGAAGTTAGAAGGTACAGGGTTCCT
>JBBRWF010000382.1:0-4843 GCA_038249405.1 Anaerolineales bacterium | reverse complement strand
GTTGGCTAACTGTGCCACAATCCGCGGCATGAAGGAGTGGGGGATGAGCATTTCTTCTCGAATTACGGCAGATGAAAGCCGTACATTCTCTTCGCGTGAAGCGAGTGCGAGCAGGACACGAACGGCATAATCTGTTTGACGGTTTATTCGGAGCATGTTTATCCACTATATATTACTAATTTGGTAAACGTTTACTAATATTGTAAGGGTATCTTTGGAGAATTTATAGTGAAAAGTGTCACAATCGGATCGTGATTAATGTCACGAATGTTACAATTATAGGACAATAACGCCGTAATTGTGCCATTTCGTAATAATAAAGTTGTATTGGAAATTCCATAACAAAACCCCCATCTGAATAGTTTCAGAATGGGGGTTGTTAATGTGTTGTCATCGTTGTGGAGTGGGGGTCACTGGCCTTCGTATTTTCGCAATTGCGGCCATTTCCACATGATTAAACCTGCTGCGATAATTGTCCCAATGCCCCCGGAGATGATCGCAAACGGCACGCCAAAGGCTGCTGCCACCAGGCCTGATTCCACCTCGCCTAACTGCGGGCCGCCCAGAAAAAAGATTTGATTGATACTGGTCATACGTCCACGAATGTGATCGGGGGTCTGTAATTGCCGGATGGTGTTGCGGATGATGGTGCTGACGGTATCCGCGGCGCCGATCAGCACCAGTGTAACCATTGCCAGTCCAAAAGTATTTGAGAAGCCAAAGGCGACTGTGGCTAACCCAAAAGCCATGACTGCCGCCAGGAACAGCGGGCCTTGTTTGCGGATAACCGCAATTTGTGAGATCACGATTCCGGCTGTGACCGAGCCAATCGCCTGGGCCGAGATCAGCAGTCCGTAGCCCACTTCACCCACGTTCAAAATATCGCGCGCTACAATCGGCATCATGGTGCTCGCTGAAGCAAAGAAGGTGGCAAAGAAGTCCATGATCATGGTGGAGAGTATGATCTGGCGCGAGAAGATGAAGCGAAAGCCTTCGCCAATCGCGCTCAGGCTAATGCCGCTGGCTTTCTTCAGATCCTGGGGAATTTCGCCAATCGCCAGTAGTGCGAAAATAACCGCCAGAAAAGAAACAGCATTGAAAAAATAGGTGTAACCCTGGCCCAGGGTGGCGATGACTACGCCGCTTAGGGCCGGGCCAATCACCGCGCCTGCATTGAAAGCAATTGAATTAAGACTGAAGGCGTTTGGCAGATCTTGCGGGCTCACCAGGTTGGGGACGATTGCCTGCCTGGCGGGGCCGTCAAAGGCAATCGCGCCAGCCTGGATGGCGGTGAGCGCATAGATGTGCCAGATCTGGATATTTCCCATGAAAGTTAGCAGTGCCAGCAGCGCGGCTGTCAGTGCCATCAGGCTCTGGGTAATAAATAATATTTTGCGGCGGTCAAAGGTATCGGCGAATGTTCCGCCAAAGAGTGAGAAGACGATCACCTGCAAAATGCGTGCCAGGCCAATCCCGCCCAGCGCCATGGGGTCTGGCGTGCCTGTCAGGCTGCGGATGTGCCAGTGAATGGCGGCCAGCTGCATTTGTGAACCTGCCACAGAGATCAGCAGGCCGGCCCATAACATAAAAAAGCGCTTGTTTTTAAGCGCGGGGGGAATGCGGAGTTGCATGAATGTCAGAATCCTGTTTTTGAGTGTTTATAGGTGATGACAGACAAAAATAGTGACAAGCGATCGGTAAAAGCTATGCGCTTGTCACAGGCTGGTTGTTGCAGGAATTTCAGGTGCCCCAGTCGCGGATATACAGAAAGTCATAACCGGAGGTGCGCATGGTGATTTTGGCAACCGGCGGCATGACCCGCTTGAAATGATTGCGGCGAATGCGTTTGACGACCGTATCCACAAATTGCGTTGAAAAACCGGCCTGTACACACTCTTCAGGGCTGTAACGCTGGTCTACCAGCAGGTAAAGCAGCCGGTCAGCTTCTTCATATGTGAAGCCCAATTCCTGTTCATCAGTTTGCCCGGCCCACAAATCGGCTGAAGGCGGTTTATCAATAATTGCGCTGGGGATACCCAAAGCGCGTGAAAGCTGCCGTATCTGGGCCTTGTACAGGTCGCCGATCGGATTCAGTGCATGCGCTGAATCTCCATAAAGGGTGGAGTAGCCCAGCATGATTTCGGTTTTATTGCCGGTGCCCACCACCAGCCCTTTGAAGGCTTCGGACTGATCATAGAGTGTAATCATGCGGCAGCGTGCCATGATATTGCCTTTGCGCATGTTGGACATCTCAGGAAATTGGTTGATCAGCCCATCGGCGCTCTGAGTGATGGGGATGGTCAGTGATGGCATTTTCAGCGCGTCAATCACTAGCTGCGCATGCTCCAGTGAATCCTGTGATGAGCTTTTATAAGGCATGCGCACGGCGAGCACATTTTCAGCGCCCAGTGCATCTACTGCCAGGTAGGCAACCAGGGCCGAATCAATTCCGCCAGAAACGCCAAGTACCGCGCGCTTGAACCCGGTGCGGGTAATTTCGGAAGCAATGAAGCGCGTCAGTAAATCGCGGACGAGCTCGGTATTGATTGAAAGGTCAATATTCATAGTCACTCAGGATGATTTGTTGGCGATACGCTGCAGCTCTTTCAGCACCACCTCGCTGCGTTCATCGCGCAGCACTGGCAGTCTGACCCTGGTGCGCCGCAGCTGGTTCAGGTCTAGTTCTGCGATGGTGATGCCTTCCTGGTTATAAGGGGCTTTTGCCACCAGTTTGCCATCCGGGTCATAGACGGTTGCGCCGCCCCAAAAGTTCAGCCCATCTTCAAAGCCAACCCGGTTGGCGTGTGCGACAAAGGTTGTGAACAATCCGGCATAGGTGCGGTTGACCGTTTCCACCCACTGGGCAGAGCCGAGTATCTCATCCGTAACGCCGCGTCCGGGCGAGGCTGAGGTGAAAAGCATCAAGTCGGCGCCGTCGAGCCAAAGTGTGTACGGTGAAGATGCGTGCCAGAAATCTTCGCAGATCAAAATTCCGGCCCGGCCAAATTTTGTGTCAAAGGCACGGAATCTGTCGCCAGCGGCAAAATAGCGTTTTTCATCAAAAATGCCATAGGTGGGCAGGTATACCTTTCGATGAACGTGGCTGATCTTTCCGTTGGATAAATAGGCCGCGGAGATGTAATAGCGGTAACGCTCATCTTCTTCAACAAAGCCGACCACCATATCTAACGTGTTTGATGCAGGTAACAGGCGTTTGAAAAGCGCGTCATGCGGGTTGGGGCGGTGTGCTACACTGGCGGCAATATCTTGCAGTACATAGCCGGTGAGCGATAGCTCGGGGAAAATAATCAGATCGGCGCCGCCTTGCCCGGCTTCGTGAGCCAGGGCCAGGTGTTTTTCAAGATTGGCGTCCACATCGCCAAGTTTGGTATTTATTTGAGCCAGAGCAAGGGAAAGTTTTTTCATTTTGCCAGATGTTAATTCCGGAATTTGAAGCAATCTTACCATAATTGGAGGCCCGCTATTTTTGTTATGTCGGGTCATATTTTAACTCGCTTTGTAAAAGCTGTGTTTTCTGGAAAATATGATTTATTGAATATTTACCCCCATGTTTTTTGCTGATTATGATGTCTGGGTGCCAAAAAACTGCCGAATATGCGCACCTGCCTGGCATTGACACAGGGCCAGATTGATTGATAATCCAGCCCCGTTCTATATTCTATTTTCGGAGGTGTGAGTGAACGCGACTTTGAAACTTGGAGAGCACTATATCTGTGATCTCTCCAACTGCAACCGTGAAGTGTTGTTCAACCCTGAACACGCTTATGCCCTGTTTTCCGGGGCCGTGAAACAAAGCGGCCTGACGGTTGTGGATGAGGGCTTTTACAAGTTCAGCCCGCACGGCTTTACTTGCTTTTTGCTGCTCGCAGAGTCACATGCAAGTTTGCATGCCTGGCCCGAATACGGCTACTGTGCGATTGACCTTTTCACCTGCGCGATTGGTAAGGATTTGATCCCGCTTATTCAAGAGATCAAAACTGCTCTCGGTGCAGATAATTTTTCCCTGCGTAAACTGGATCGTGATGCAGAGGTTGAGCGTTTTGCCATGCCTGTTCCCGCAATCACCACTCAGGAGCGTGTATGAGCGAGCGTTGGTTCAGTGAAGATCTGCATCCCTATTACCGCAAGGCTTTGAAGATTAACCGGCAATTTGTGGATGAGCAGACTGAATATCAGCACTTGCAGGTTTTTGAAACAGAGTTTTTTGGAAATACGCTGGTTCTGGATGGGATCATCCAACTGACTGAACGCGACAATATGGGCTACCATGAAATGATTGTGCATGTGCCCATGCTGGCAGTCGGCTCGCCGAAGCGTGTTCTGATTGTGGGCGGGGGCGATGGCGGTTCCCTACAGCAGGTGCTGCGTTACCCATGCGTGGAGCAGGCTGTGGTGTGTGAGTTGGATCAAAAGGTTGTCGATTACTCACGCCAGTATTTCCCGGCTTTTGGCGACCCCTGGGCCGATCCGCGTGCCAAGCTGCTGGTTCGGGATGCTTTCGGCTACCTGGAAGAGAACCCGGGCCAGTTTGATGTGATCATTTCTGATACCACCGACCCGATTGGTATGGCGGAGCGCCTTTTTAGTGATGAGTTTTATAAACTGATGGTGCGCGCGCTGGCTCCGGGCGGGGCTGCCGCTACCCAGTGCGAGCAGCCGTATTTTGACGCTGAATTGATCAAAACCATCTATGCCACTGCTGGAAAGTTAAGCAAAAACCCGGCCTATTACTATGCCCAGGTTCCTACCTACCCCGGCGGCGGCATCGGTTTTATGTATGTTTCAGATACACCCTGGGAAAATGGCTTGCAGCGTCCTTACC
>JBBRWF010000381.1:0-4845 GCA_038249405.1 Anaerolineales bacterium | reverse complement strand
CCTGCTGGATGAAGCCGTCTCCTTCGGGTTGCCTATGGCTGTTGCCTCTGCCGCATCCGCTGCGAATATCGATTTCGTTCTCGACGGTCTCAACCTGCGCCGTTACTTCACCGCCGTTGTTGGCGGGGATGACGTGATGCACGGTAAACCCGACCCGGAAATCTTCTTCAAATCTGCGCGGATTCTGGGTGCCAGTCCTCACGACTGCCTGGTCTTTGAAGATGCCCTTGGAGGCATCGAAGCCGCCAGCCGCGCCGGCATGGACGCTGTTATGATCTGCACCACCATCGATGCTCAGGAAGTTGCCGGGCAGCCACACGTTCTATGCGCCGTGCCCGATTTCACTTCCCTGCACATCTCCGACCTGCTCGCCTGATTCATCCCCATCTTTGGAACTGTCGTCAAGGGCAATAATAAAAAAGCCCTTGATATATTTACTATCCCGCATAAGATTAGTTAGACAAACTAACCAAAAGGATACCTTATGCAAGCACTGCTCATCGAGTTTGTAAATACTTTCGATCGATCCCTCAAAAAAGTTTAAGCCGCCGCTGGTCACGATTCCGGGTACTCCCGTCTGACCATCAGTCAGCTCCAGTACATCGATGCAGTTCATTCTCTCGGTGAACCTACCATCACCGAAATTGCGGAACGGCTCAAAATTACCAAAGCCTCAGTCACAGCCGGGGTCAACAAACTCTGCGGCCTGGGCTGCCTCATAAAAACCCAATCCGCCGCCGATAAGCGCGTCTTTCACGTCAGCCTTACCTCAGCGGGGGAGCAACTGGTCAACGCAAAATATCAGGCGCTCAAAGAATACAGCGAATTTATCACCGTCGCCCTCAGCCCTGAAGAAGCCCGTGAATTTGAGAAGACCCTCAAAAAAATTATCAGCCTGTTTAAGCAAGCATAATTTCGCGTAGTCACCGAGCCATAAATTTACCTTTGGAGATATTTTCATGTTAATTACCATCCTCACCACCGGGTCCCGCGGCGATACCCAACCCTACGTTGCCCTTGGGTTGGAACTAAAGAAAATGGGTTGTGATGTTCGTATGGTTGGTTTTCAAAATTTCGAGTCTTTTGTGAGAAGCTACGGGTTGGATTTTTACCCGATCCCGGGCGACGTGGTCAGTGTTGCCGCCAGCATCAGCGGCATGCAATCCATGCGCGCCGATAACCCGCTCAAGCTGCTGTTCAGCTTCAAGAAACTCCAGGAAATCGCCTCCCATCTGCAAAAAGACTTCTATCACGCCTGCGCCGGTGCGGATGTGGTTGTCTACCATCCCGGCGCGGCGGTCGGATATTTTGCCGCGCAATGCATGGGCGTTCCCAGCGTGCTTGCCATACCTTTCCCCATGAGACCCACCCGGGAATACCCATCTCTTATTTTCTACGACATGCCTCGCCTGGGCGCTCTCTTCAACCTGTTCTCACACAAAATCTTGCAGCAGCTCATGTGGTTCGGATCCAGCGCGCCTGTAAAACAATTTCTCAAACAAGAGTGGGGCGCGGTCCCTGCTTTTTTTTCATCACCTTTTACTGCCCAGACCACCCACCGTTTCTCCACTATCACATCCTGCAGTAATTACGTTTTCCCCCGTCCCGTCGATTGGCCTGAAAACGTACACAGTTCCGGCTACTGGTTTCTCGATGATGCAGGTGACTGGACACCGCCTGCCGATCTGCTGGATTTCCTGAAATATGGCGCTCCGCCGGTCTATATCGGCTTTGGCAGCATTGGCGACGCCGGGCAGGCGCAGCAAACCACCCGTCTGGCGATTGAAGCGCTCGGGCAGTCCGGCCAGCGCGGCATCCTTGCCACCGGCTGGAGCGGCATGACGAAACTGGATGACCTCCCCGCAAATGTCTTCATGCTGGAAAGCGCCCCCCACTTCTGGCTGTTCCCGCGCATGGCGGTAGTCGTCCATCACGGTGGGGCAGGCACAACTGCGGCTGGACTGCGTGCCGGTGTGCCGTCCATTGTCATTCCATCCGGTAATGATCAGTTTGCCTGGGGTCGGCGTGTCTATGAACTGGGCGTTGGCGCGCAGCCCATCCCGCGCAAGAAACTCACCGCTGAAAAACTATCCGCTGCCATCACTTATGCTCTTCAACCTCAGGCGAAGAGGCTGCACGTGCCCTCGCAGCAAAGATCCAGACCGAAACCGGGACCCGCGACGCCGCACTGGTGATTATGGATTGTGTTAAAGAGTGAAACAAGATTGAGAGACTTTTATTTGTTGAGCAGTAAATCTTGAATTTCCTGTGCCCTTCACCCCCATCCGCACTGTTACCCGTTTATCGTATCCGCATGGTTCTCTCGCCTTCACCCTTCAGAGCCAGCCTGATCTCAGCGATGTTTGGTGCTTCCAGCTCAAACTCGGTTGTCCCCAGCAAACCGTCCAATAAATGCGCATCCCCATTCTGCACCAGCGGCGTACGCCCGATCTGTGGGAATTTCTCGCGCGCCTTCGACGGGCTGATGTGCCGTGAGATTTCCAACGCCTCAAACCCCGGCGGAATCAACCCCAAAAGCTCGATCAATCCATTCGCTTTGCGGTCTATATGCGCCGGAATGGCCAGCCCGCCCAGCGCTGTAACCTGCTCGGCCGCCTGCTCCAAGCCTATATTGGCCGAGTTCAGCAGCAAACGCCCCTCGCGCCGGATAAATTCCCCTTCTGAATCTACCACGAACTGTTCGCCAAAAAATTCAACGTTGTTCGGGATGTCCGGCAGTGCGCTGTTCACCAATGCCTGCCATGTCTCCAGTTGTTGCAGCGTATCAAACAGGCACAGCAGGTGTACTTCCTCGCGGGTTTGCAGTTCCATGCCGGGCAGCACGCTAATTCCCGTGCCCTGCGCCGCTTCCATCACCGCCCAGGCGTTTGCACTGGCATTGTGATCGGTTACTGCCAGCAAGTTAATGCCCATCGCCAACGATTCGTTAATGATCAACGGCGGGATCATTTCCACCCCGGCGCATGGCGAGAGTAGGGTATGTAAGTGTAGTTCGGCGCGATATATGTGCACGGAATTTTAAATTAACGGATACCCAGGTCGCTCAGCTGGCACACTACCTGGTAGCTATTCAGTTTGCTGCCAAGCAGCGTCACGCTCTGGTTGTTGGCCTTCGCCACCACGTCCGGCTCGGGGGTCGCGCCTTCGGTAATGATGATCGCGGCGCAATCGGTCAACGCCGCTACAGCCACGATGTTGATGTGTGCTTGCAAAGTCACCCACAAGGTGCCCGGTTTTGCACCTGCCATCACGCAGCTTAACAGGTCGGCACAGTAACCGCCTTCCGGCTGGATGCTGGCGAAATTATTAGGAATGGTCAGGACGCTCAGGTTCAGTTTCTGGATGATTTCTTCAAGGTTCATTTCATTTTTCCTTTGCGTTGTTCGAGTCTGCGGTGGTGTCGTTTTCTTTATAGCTTTCATCGGCGCGCAGGTTGATCTCCATCAGCAGCCTGGTGCCTTTGCCTACGGTTGATTCCAGTTCCATGCGGTCCACGCAGCGCCGGATGTTGACCAGCCCCATGCCCGCCCCAAAACCCATCTCGCGCGCCTCCTGGGGCGCTGTTGACCAGCCCGCCTGCAGCGCCAGCTTCACATCCGGAATACCCGGCCCGGTATCCGTGGTCTGCATCAGGATGCGTTGTGGTTCGAACTGCACCCGCATGATTCCGCCGTGATCCGAGTGAATGATCAGGTTCATCTCGGCTTCATAAATGGCGATGCCGCACTGCCGGGCCAGCTGTGGCGAGGCGCCTAGACGCAGCAGCGCGCGCTTGATGTGGCTGGAGGCTTGCCCGCCGTTCAAGTAGTCGAGTGGCTTGATGGTGTAACGCAGGATCAGGCTGGTGCGGTCGGAGGTTATATCTTCGAACAGGTGGCTTGCGCGGTAGCGGCGCAGTTCTTCCGCTTTGTAATCTTTTTGCAACGCCGATAAAATGCCGCGCGTGATATCGCCTTTGGTGATGATACCGCACAACTTACCGTTGACATCCACTACCGGTAGGCGGC
Organism: Anaerolineales bacterium; assembly: GCA_038249405.1. Taxonomy (GTDB): domain Bacteria; phylum Chloroflexota; class Anaerolineae; order Anaerolineales; family Villigracilaceae; genus UBA5195. Next base: position 817 of record JBBRWF010000381.1, on the reverse strand, counting down.
CCACCCGGTATTCGCCAAAGGTTTCCATGGCTTTTACAACCGGGTCATAGATTCTTACACTCACCACATTTGGGCTCATATATTTACGTACCGGTTCAGCCAGCTCGCCCTTTTCCATGGCATGCACGATGTCTTCAATGCTTAGCACGCCGGTCAGCACCCCATTCGCCTGTACCGGCACCCCTGAGATGCGTCCCAGACGCAGGATTTCCAGCACGCTGCCCAGCCGCATATCAGGGTCCACGCTTTTCACCGCGCTGGTCATCACCTCGCTGACCTTCAAGTCATACGAAAGTTCCTCCACACGGCTGATCTCGCGCGCGTCCTGATCTGTGATGGTGCGGCCTTTACGGCTTTGCGTTTCAGATTGGCTAGTCATCAGTTTCCGAGGGGATCACGGTTTCAGAACTTTTTAGTCCGGCCTGGTACAGCCTGCCGCACAGTTCAAATGTGCCAAACGGGCTGGTGATCAGTGGTATGCATTCCTGGGCGGCCAATTCAATCGTTTCAGGTTGGGGCATCTTCCCTCGCACAAACACAATCGCGCGCACATCCGCCATTTGCGCGGTACGTACCACCTGGATGTTGCACAATCCGGTCAGTAGTACGGCGTCCGGTTTGATCGAGGCCAGCACGTCGCTCATCAGATCCGCGCCGCAGCCGCCTTTTACTTCACGATTAAGTGGAACCTGCGGCGTGAGAACGGTTCCATTGATGATTTTGACTATTTCCTGTACATTCATGGATTAAGATACTCCTTCAATAATGCCTGGTAAATAAACTATTTGTCTTCAATTCGCACGTTTTCAATAACCTG